>NZ_JBALMG010000015.1:0-12843 GCF_036963225.1 Bacillus sp. JJ783
CCCCAGCCCCATCCGCCGCCGTGATGGTGGTGGTGATCATAATGATTGTGTCCACCATGATGATTATGCCCGCCGTGATGATGGTGCCCTCCACCCCCGTGATGATTCCGATCATATCCTCCATAATTTCCATTATAGTTCATTTTTCTTCCTCTCCTTTTAGCATATAGTTCTGCCTCTCTTTTATATGTGGAATAATAAGGATTCTACTGATACTCCGTATAGTATGGAGTATCTGAATAATATGGATAACCATATCCGCCATAACCAAACGCAGGACTAAGTAAAGCCCCTGCTACAAATCCAGGAAAGAATCCTCCGCCAAAAAATGGAGAATGTCCAAAACTCCCATGAAATCCGCCATGTCCGAACCCTCCAACTGGACGACCATACATTTTATTCATCTCCTTTTCTATATAAAAATGTAATAATATACTGTATGTAGGACAAATGCGGAAAGCATGGGGAAAATGTCTATATTTTGTAAAAAAAACAAAACACTTTATAATAAGAATGTCAGATTACAACTTTTATATAAGAAGTATATATTTAAGAAAGATTAGAGGAATTTTATAGAAATGAAGAAGCCTATCGTTCAATTATTATTAATATTTACAATCGTATCTATCGTTCTTTTCCTATTAAATACATCGGTTATTTCGTTATATACGTTTGTTGGTGCTCTATGGTCCATCACAATCGTAGGAATTTCATTCGTTATTTTTATCGAAAACAGGTCTCCTCAAAGTACCTTAGCGTGGTTTTTAGTATTAGCACTTCTTCCTGTTGTAGGTGTGCTTTTATACTCCCTCTTCGGTCGTAGCCGTTGGAGAAGAAAAAAACATCTTCATCGTTCAGAAGAACAAAGAAAATTATTCCGTGAAATATTAGAAGGAAGACGACTAGAACTTTCTCTTACAGTTCCATTACATGAGCGTTCTATACATTTAACAGAAGTAGTACAAAAATTCGGAGGCGGTCCTGCCGCAGATAGAACGACTACAAAACTTTTAACAAACGGAGATCAAACATTTTCAGAAATTCTGCACGCTATTGAGCATGCAAAACACCATATACATATTCAATACTATATTTATAAAGCCGATGAGATTGGTACAAAAGTTCGGGATGCTTTAATAAAGAAGGCAAAATCCGGGGTTATTGTACGCTTCCTTTATGATGGACTCGGAAGTAACACGTTAAGAAGACGGTTTTTACATCCTATGAAAGAAGCTGGTATTGAAATTGTAGAATTTGATCCTATTTTTTCAGCTTGGTTACTTGAGACAGTCAATTATCGTAACCATCGTAAAATTGTTATTGTAGATGGAGAAATTGGATTTACTGGAGGACTCAACGTCGGTGACGAATATCTCGGCCGTTCAAAGAAATTTCCCGTTTGGCGTGATAGTCATTTAAAAATAGAAGGAAAAGCATTATATAAATTACAAGCAATCTTTCTAGAAGATTGGCTCTATGCCTCTAGTGGTTTAAGTAACTATTCTTGGGATCAATTTATGAATGTACAATACTTCCCTGGTAAAGAAATTTCGAATGCAGAAGGTGCTGTTCAAATTGTAGCAAGTGGACCAAGCTCAGATGATAAAAGTATTCGTAATACATTACTAGCTGTTATGGGCTCTGCCAAAAAATCTATTTGGATTGCTACACCATACTTTATTCCCGATCAAGAAACTTTAACATTATTACGCTTAAGTGCAATATCTGGCATAGATGTACGCATTTTATATCCAGGTAAAAGTGATAGTATTATTAGTGATCAAGCATCTCAATCCTATTTCACTCCACTTTTAAAAGCTGGTGCTTCCATTTACAGTTATAAAGATGGTTTTATGCATGCGAAAATTGTACTCGTTGATGATAAGATCGCAACAATTGGAACAGCAAATATGGATGTACGTAGCTTTGAGTTAAATTATGAAATTATTAGTGTACTTTATGAATCAGAAACCGTTCATGATATTAAACATGATTTTGAAGAAGACTTTAAGCATTCCACTGAAATTAAATGGAACTCGTTCCAAAAAAGAAGTATCAAAAAACGAATATTAGAGTCTTTCATGCGACTCATTTCTCCTTTGCTATAAGCAATCAATATAATATTGATTGCTTTTTCTTTTACATTTCCCCTCTCTCCTTTTCTTTGCATACCATATTAAAACAAGTTATCATAAGATGTATTACTTTATGAAAATAATGTTAGGTGGGAAATACATGTTAGAACAATTTCATATACACGCTGATTTAAAACAACAGCTCTCAGCCCTTCACGAAAAAAACAAACAAGAAGCTGGCGAAAATGCACATTTAATTGGAAAGAAAATATATAAAGCATCTGATAACAGCATTATTGAAGATGCCATTACAGCACTTTTACTTGGTAAAAACATTCTATTAAAAGGACCAACTGGTAGTGGTAAAACAGTACTAGCTGAAACTCTTTCTTCTTTATTCCAAAAACCAATGCATAGCATTAACTGTTCTGTCGACTTAGATGTAGAAGGTATTTTAGGATACAACACATTACAAACAAAAGAGGGTGCATCTGAAGTTACATTCGTTAATGGTCCTCTTATGAAGGCAATGAAGAACGGTCATTTCTTATATATTGATGAAATCAATATGGCAAAACCTGAAACATTACCACTTCTTCATGGTGCGTTAGATTATCGTAAAATGATTACAAACCCATTTACACAAGAAGTTGTATACGGTGATGACGAATATCGCGTAATCGCTGCGATTAATGAAGGTTATGTTGGGACAAGTGAACTAAACGAAGCGTTAAAAAACCGTTTCGTTATTATTGAAGTTCCTTACATTCAAGGTGATACATTAAAAGAACTATTACTATCTGAATCAAAATTAAATGATGTTGCAACAATTGAAAAGTTCGTTGCATTCGCAAGCGATCTTATGCCTTTAGCTCGTGATGGACGCGTAAGTGAAGAAGCAGCTAGTATTCGTGGCATTATCGATGCATGTGATTTAGGTGTATATATTCCTGTTATGCGTGCAATTGAACGTAGTATTATCGCAAAATTAAACGATGAAACAGAACAAATGACTGTCCGTGAATTAGCAGAAAGTTATTTCTTTGAGGAATAATTCATGAGACAAATTTTTAGTGACAAAAAAATTGATGCGTCGCTGTTTCTACAAATGGAAAACTTAATGTATGCTCTTCTAAAAGAAGACGATGCCTATCTTGAGTATGGCTATAAAGCATACTACGACGAAATTGAAAAAAAGGTTGTCATTAGTCACTTTTGGGATGATCGAAAAGAAGAGGATACAGTAATCGGATTAAAAAGCGAAGTGTTCTTAAAGGCACTTGGTAATAAACATTACTCGGACATGACTTTAATTCGTTCTTATGCGATTGAATTACAAGAATCGCCTCTAAAAAAGTTTTTAACACAATTATTTGTTCTATTAGAAGATTTACGTGTTGAGGAAATCGTCAAAAATTTACGTCCTGGCACAAAACACATTTTTAAACGCCGAAAAGAAATGTATCGCAATTACTTTGGCTCACAAAATGAAATAAATCGTGTTCGTAACTATCACGGTGACCGTCTATTTTGTCTATGCTATCTTTCGTTAACGAGTGATAAATATGAAATGTTTAATAATGAATATTTCGAGCAAATTGAATCAATTTTGCATGAAACATTCCAAGCTCGTAATACGGAAGATATTATGTATATCGTTGAGAAAATTCGCTATCGCTTAGAAGGACTTCTTGAAAGTGATATGCTTAATAATTATTTCGGACATGCCCCGCTTTATTTATCTGTTATTGCAGATGAGAAAGACAGTCGCGCTGAAAAATTAGCAAATGATGATACGCAGCTCCTAGATGACGATGATAACAAAAACAAAATGGATGAAAGCTTCTCGACATGGCACCGTGAAAATAAAAACAATGAAAACGAGAACTTTTTACGCTTTGAATTAGAAAGCGGAACAAAAACAAATATGATGGGTGATACTGCTCGTGAATCAGAAGATGGTGACCAAGCACTTGGTTCTGTACAAGGTACTTCCCAAAAAAGTACACAATCTAACTTTGATGGTGCTGATACAGAGGAAGCAAGAGCGTCTCATGCTTCTAGCCAAAACGACGGTGCATACGGCAAGTATAATGTGGGAGCTTCTCATACATTTAAAGAAGCTCGCAAATCAAATCCTGATGAGAAAAAAGATTACCAAGCTATCAAATCAGTCGTTAATAAAGATGTAAAAGAATTAAAGAAAATCATCGAAAAAACAATTGAAAACAAAACGAATGCAAATAGTGATAAATATTACGGAAGACTTCGTAAGAAATTCCTTCGTATTTATACAGAAAAGCAGCCGCGGATGTTTTATAAAAAAGGACAAGAATCACAAGAGCTCGACGTTGCATTCCAACTATTAGTGGACTGCTCTGGTTCTATGTATAACAAAATGGAAGAAACGAAGAAGAGTGTGGTCCTATTCCATGAAGCTTTAAAATCTTTAAAAATCCCGCACGCTATTAGCGGATTTTGGGAAGATGCTTCTAGTGCTAAACCTGAAGATAAACCGAATGTTATTCATGAAGTTGTTACGTATAAAAACTCAACGTTACCAAATGTCGGTCCAGAAATTATGCAACTTCGCGAAGAAGAAGATAACCGCGACGGGTATATTATTCGCATCGTTTCTGAAAAGCTTGCGAAAAGACCAGAAAAGCATAAATTCTTACTTGTCTTTACAGACGGTGAGCCTTCTGCATTAGACTATCAACAAGACGGTATTTTAGATACACATGAAGCTGTCAAACTCGCTCGTAAAAGTGGTATGGAAGTAATCGGTATCTTCATCGAAGAAGGCGAAGCGAAAGAAGCGACTTATCAACTAATGAAAAACATTTATAACCATCACTTCTTAGTTGCAAATCATGCTGAAGATTTACGCCTGAAGATTAAACCATTGTTGAAGAAACTATTACTGAAGACGATTGAATAGAAAAACAGGAGCCTTGTCGCTCCTGTTTTTTCTTTCAATCACTTTGTTTCTGATTGAAACTTGTATGGAATGGATACTTCTAACAATGATTCGAATCCTCCGTCATAGAATGGGAATCGCTCATTTGCAATTTTCCTATCTACCCACTCGATTGCGGAAATTTCTCCTTCATCTTCTGCACTAAGTTCACCTGTTACTACATTTGCTTGGAATGTAAACAATAGCGCATGATTGCCTTGCTTCTCAAAAAACTTCTCATTTATTGCGACAAGTCCACCTGTTACGGTAGTTAAGCCTGTCTCCTCTTTTACTTCCCTTACTAAAGCTTCCTCTAACGTTTCACCTTTTTCAACAGCCCCGCCCGGCAGTGACCAAACGTTTTGTTCTACATTATGTACCATTAATATTTTATCTGTTTCTTCATCATGTATTAGTGCATATACGACATCAACTCTTTGCATGTTGTTTTTCTCCCTTCCTAAAATAATTAAGAGCCGATCCCTAAGAATCGACTCTTCCTATTAATTCATCACTAACTCAGCTGCAAGCTTTTTTTTTAACTTAGCAAGCATGTCAGTTGTCATTTTGTCTAAATCATATTCTGCTTTAAAGCCCCACTCTTTCATTGCTGCTGTTGCATCAATAGAGTTTGGCCAGCTATCAGCGATCGTTTGACGAGCTGGGTCTACTGCGTAATCCATTGTAAAGTTCGGGATGTGTTTACGGATTGATGCTGCGATTTGCTCTGGTTCAAAGCTCATTGCTGTAATGTTGAACGCATTTCTATGCACTAGCTTACTTGGATCAGCTTCCATTAATGAAATGATCGCTTGTAAAGCATCAGGCATATACATCATATCCATGTACGTTCCTTCTGCAATGTATGAGGTGTATGCGCCTTTTTTAATCGCCTCATAATAAATTTCAACTGCATAATCAGTCGTTCCGCCTCCTGGAGGAGCTACGTAAGAAATTAAACCTGGGAAACGTACACCGCGCGTATCAACGCCAAACTTTTGATGATAATAATCACATAGTAATTCTCCTGCTACTTTGTTTACCCCATACATCGTAGTAGGACGCTGGATTGTATCTTGTGGTGTATTATCTTTTGGCGTTGATGGACCAAATGCACCGATAGAACTTGGCGTGAAAAACTTACAGTTTAATTCACGTGCTGCTTCTAATGCATTTACAAGTCCACCCATATTTAAATTCCAAGCAAATAACGGATTTTTTTCTGCAGTTGCTGAAAGTAAAGCCGCTAAATGAATAATTGTATCTACTTCATTACGCTTTGCAATATCATGTAATTTTTGTCCATCTGTTACATCTAACGTTTCAAATGGACCAGACGTTACCACTTCACTATCTGTTTCACGAATATCTGTTGCAATAACGTTTGATGCACCGTATACATCACGAAGTTTCATTACTAGTTCAGAACCAATTTGCCCTAAAGAACCGGTTACTAGAATTTTTTTCATTTTTCCCACTCCTCATTTGCAAGCTATTCAAAAGATGTCGTTAATTAAATGATACCCATTTCTTTCCCTACTTTTTCATACTTACGAATTGCTTCATCTAACATTTCTTTCGTATGAGCTGCTGTAGGCATATTTCGAACGCGTCCCATTCCTTTTGCTACGGTTGGGAATACGATAGATTTTGCATATACGCCTTCTTCATTTAGACGTTTACTAAATTCTTGTGTTAATACTTCATCACCAATAATACAAGGTGTAATTGGTGTCTCACTTTCTCCAATGTTAAAGCCAAGTTCTTTTAACCCTTGTTTCAAATAGCGACCATTTTCCCATAAACGATCGTGTAACTCTGTGCTTTCCATTAAAATTTCAATTGATCTCATACAAGCAGCTGCATCAGCTGGTGTTAAAGCTGTTGAGAATAAGAATGGACGTGAACGCACTTTTAACCAATCGATTAAGTTTTGTTTCCCAGCTACATATCCACCAATTACCCCAATTGCTTTTGATAATGTACCGATTTGGAAATCAACTTTATCAGAAAGGCCGAAATGTTTTACAGTACCTGCACCTTTGCCAAGTACCCCTGAACCGTGTGCATCATCTACATATGTCATTAAATCCAGCTCTTCTGCAATTTCAACAATCTCTGGTAATTTTGCAATATCTCCATCCATTGAGAAAACACCGTCTGTAATAACCATTAATTTATTATAAAGACCTGATTCTTTTGCCTCGATTGCTTTTTTGCGTAAATCTTCCATATCAGAATGCTTATAAACGATGATTTTCGCTCTTGATAGACGACTACCATCAATAATAGATGCATGGTTTAATTCATCTGAAAGAATCGCATCATTTTTATCCATAACAGCTGAAATCGCTGCCATATTACAGTTAAATCCTGATTGATAAGCAATTGCTGCTTCTGTATGTTTAAACTTTGCAATTGTTTCTTCTAATTTGATATGCAAATCTAAAGTACCATTAATTGTACGAACAGCTCCTGCTCCAACGCCGTACTTATGAATTGCACCAATTGCTGCTTCTTGTAAGCGATTATCAGTCGCTAATCCAAGATAGTTGTTTGAAGATAAGTTAATATATTCTTTTCCGCTAATTGTAATAATCGGTCCATTTGGACTTTCAAGCGGATCAATTACGTTATAAAGCCCCTTTGATTTTAAATCCTCTAAATTTTCTTCTAAAAAGTTTGCAAGTGTTTTACTAGACATTGTGAAGCCTCCCATCGTTCATGTAAGCGAATTATTGTCTTAATAGTTCTAATAATCCCTCTACTAGCTTAACACGTTTTCAGAATTTATTATAGAAAAATAGTTTAAAGAAACCGCTTACAATTTTAGATTATATACGATTCATTACAAGAAATCTATTATTTACTTTTCATATTTGATAGAATGAAAAAAATATTCAAGGGGGCTTCAAACATGGTATTTACAGAATCTGATGTATATAATAACGAATCGTTTTTAGAACAATATATGAAGCGAAGATATCGAGAAAATAGCCCAAACGAAGTACTTGAAAAACCAGCATTCTTTCAGCTCATTGGTGATGTACAAGGAAAACAAATTCTCGATTTAGGTTGTGGTGACGCTAAATTTGGCGAGGAATTATTAGAAAATGGTTGCCACTCTTACACTGGCATTGAAAGCTCCGAGCTCATGTATGAAAAAGCTAGTAAGCACCTAGAAAATAAAAATGGATCTGTTCATTTTATAAACCTCAAAGACTATACCTATCCTCCTTCTACTTTTGATTTAGTAACATCTAGACTCGCCTTACATTATATTGAACATCTTGATATCATTTTTCAAAATGTGTTTCAAACTTTAAAAACAAACGGGACCTTTACCTTTAGCGTTCAACATCCCGTTATTACCTCTTCGTTTGAAAGCTTACAAACAAGTGGTAAAAGAACTAGCTGGCTCGTCGATGATTATTTCAAAACAGGAAAACGAGTTGAGCCGTGGATTGATCAAGAGGTTATTAAATATCATCGGACAACGGAAGAATATTTTACATTATTACAACAAGCCGGATTTACAATTACAAACTTAAAAGAAGCCACACCAAATCGAAACTGTTTTCAGGGAAAAGAAGAATATGAACGTCGCTTACGTATTCCCCTTTTCCTACTATTTTCTTGCAAAAAATAAAAAAAACGATGAATTATTCATCGTTTTTTTATCTCATCGCCTGAACAGCTTCTTTTCGTACACTTCTTCCTCTTCCATGCGGAATACAGAGCGGTGTTCCAAATAATGGATCAGCGCTTATTTGACACTCCATACGGAATACATCACGAACTAACTTTTGATCAACAACTTCTTCTGGTTTACCTTGCGCATATATTTGTTTATCTTGAATAGCTACAATGTTGTCTGCATAACGGCATGCCAAGTTCAAATCGTGCAATACCATAACAATCGTTCTTTTCTCTGTTTCATTTAATTCGAATAATAAATCTAACACTTCAATTTGGTGAGTCATATCTAAATATGTAGTTGGCTCATCCAGTAAAATAATATCAGTATCTTGTGCAAGGGTCATTGCAATCCAAGCACGTTGACGTTGTCCACCTGAAAGAGCATGAACATCACGCTCAGCAAATTCTGTCATACCCGTTGCCGCAAGTGCTTTTTGTACCATTTCCTCATCTTTTTCTGACCATTGCTTCAGCCATGTTTGATATGGATAACGTCCTTGCTTAACAAGTTGCAATACTGTAAGTCCTTCCGGTGCTTGTGGCCCTTGCGGTAAAATCGCCATTTGACGAGCGATTTGCTTCGTTTGCATACTTTGAATCGCTTGATTATCTAACAAAATGTCACCAGTTGTTGGCTTTAATAATCTAGCTAGTGAACGTAATAAAGTTGATTTCCCACAACCGTTAGAACCGATGAAGATTGTAATTTCCCCTTTTGGAATTTCTAAATTCAGCTCATCAATAATAATTGTTTCACCATACGACAGCGTCAAGCGTTTCGTCTCCAATGCTTTTTGCATATTCATCTCCCTTTATGAATTCCGACTTTTATAAAGTAAATAAATAAAATAAGGTGCACCAATTGCTGATGTAAATACCCCTGCTGGAATTTCAAGTGGTGTGAAAACTGTACGCCCAATTAAATCTGCAGCAAGCACTAGAATTGCACCGATAATCGCCGCAACTGGGAGCAATGCACCGTAGAAAGAGCCAACTAATCTTCGTGAAATATGAGGTGCCATTAAACCGACAAATCCAATTCCTCCTGCGAAAGCGACTGCTCCACCAATTAAAGCTGTACTAAGTAGTAACATGAATACACGCGACTTCGTTAAAGGAACACCGAGTCCTACTGCTATATCATCCCCTAGCTCTTGGGCATTTAAATGTCTAGCCGCTATAAATGATATTACCGTTAAAATGAGAACCCAAGGCGCAAGTACCATAACATTTTGCCATGAAGAACCATAAACAGTACCTGTAATCCATACATTCGCTTGACTCGCTTGATAAATTGGGGCTAACAACATAAATAAAGTCGTTGCCGCTTTCGTTAATGCCCAAAATCCAACACCAATTAAAACAAGACTAATCGGTGATAACCCGTCTTTTCTCCATGCAAATAAATATACAAAAAACGCAACAATCGTCGCACCAGCAAAAGCTGCGAGCGGCATATAATGAATGCTTACTGTTAGCGCATTATTTTTATCACTAAATATCGCTAAAAAGAGTACAACTGCAACACTTGCACCACCTGTGATTCCAATGATATCAGGAGAAGCAAGTGGATTTCGAACGAGCCCTTGTAAAATACATCCTGCTACAGCAAGTGCGATTCCTACAAGAATAGCAATTAAAATACGTGGCATACGAAACTTATTTACAACCATATTTGACATCTCATCGCCATTTCCGGTAATCGCTTGCCATACATCATAAGGAGCAATTTTCATATCGCCCATCCCTGCACTGGCAAAAAATAATCCTATTAAAATAGCTAGTAAACTTAATAAGACTAGAATAGCTCGTTTATACATTAAAAACGAGAACCCCTCTTTTCCTATACGAAACGGAATATACTTCTTCATTTGCTAAGCCCTCTCTTACGTGCAATATAAATAAAGAATGGGGCTCCGATAAATGCTGTCATAACCCCTACTGGTACTTCTTGTGGCATAATGACATATCTTGCTGCTATATCAGCCAAGATTAGTAGTATTGCACCTAACAAGCCGCTATAGGGTACTCTCCATCTGTGATCAACTCCAACAAGAGATCTAGCAAAATGCGGAGTAACAATTCCAATAAATCCTATTGGGCCAGCAACCGCAACTGAACCACCAGACAACAGTACAATAATAAGTAGTACGAATGATTTCATTAAAATTGTTCGTTGTCCAAGTCCTTTCGCGACGTCTTCTCCCATCATCAATGTATTTACTTTCCCTGCCATCATAAGAGATGCAATCCAACCTACTAATAAATACGGGAATACAGATTGTAAAATTTCTAACTTTCTCCCTTGTACAGATCCAGCAAGCCAAAATAAAACTTCTTCCAGCGCCTTTTCATTTAATACAAGTAACCCTTGTGTTAATGATGAAAACAAAGCACTTATCGCTACACCCGCTAATGTTAACTTGAGCGGGGTTGTCCCTTCTTTTCCTAAAGAACTAGAAGCGAATACTAGTACTGCTGCAACTGCCGTTCCTAAAAAGGCAATCCAAGTGAAAGCTGATAATGATGTAACGGAAAAAATCACAATTGCTACAACTATGAAGAAAGCAGCACCTGAATTTAATCCAATAAAATCTGGAGAAGCAAGTGGGTTCTTTGTTAAAGTTTGCATTAAACAACCCGCTATGGCTAAACTAGCACCAACACTGGCTGCAATTAGTGCCCTTGGTAGACGCACATTTTGAATAATAATATGTTCATTTGAACCATTAAAATGGAAAAAAGCATCTAACGCTAATTTCCAACTCGTATTTGTATATCCGAAAATAATACTTCCCCAAATACAAATAACGACTGCAATGATCCCAACAAATAATCCAATCCATTTTGCTTGATTTGTTTTTAATAACATGCAGCGTTTCCCCTTCAATGTATAATGATACGTTGTAAGTGTATTTCAACTTAATTCTCATTGTCAACGATAATGAGAATTATTTTCATTAATATATTGACAATCCAAAGATAAAGGATTAATATCATGCTTGCTATTGAAAAATATTCTCAACATGTAGGGGGTACATAATGAATTTCATGCAAAAGAAATCGTTTACAGTATTTGTATTTTTACTAGCATTTTCACTTCTTTTAAGTGCTTGTGGAAAATCAAATAACAAAGAAGAATCAACAAAAGAAGATAATAAAAAAGAAATGATTACGGTTGAACACGCAATGGGTAAAACAGAAGTTCCTGCTAATCCAAAACGTGTCGTTATTTTAACGAATGAAGGAACTGAAGCTTTACTTGAATTAGGTGTGAAACCAGTTGGTGCTGTAAAGTCTTGGACTGGTGATCCGTGGTATCCACATATTAAGGACAAAATGAAAGATGTAAAAGTTGTTGGTGACGAAGGACAAGTTAACGTTGAAACAATTGCTTCTTTAAAACCAGATTTAATTATCGGTAACAAAATGCGTCACGAAAAAGTATATGAGCAACTAAAAGCAATCGCACCTACTGTGTTCTCTGAAACATTACGCGGTGAATGGAAAGATAACTTCAAATTTTATGCGAAAGCATTAAATAAAGAAAAAGAAGGTCAAAAGGTTTTAGCTGATTACGAAAAACGTACAAAAGACTTACAAGGAAAACTTGGCGATAAAGTAAATCAAGAAATTTCTATGGTACGTTTCATGCCTGGTGATGTTCGTATTTATCACGGTGATACATTCTCTGGTGTTATTTTAAAAGAACTTGGATTTAAACGTCCTGGTGATCAAAATAAAAATGATTTTGCAGAACGTAACGTATCTAAAGAGCGTATTTCTGCAATGGATGGCGATGTATTATTCTACTTCACATTCGATAAAGGCAACGAGAAAAAAGGCTCTGAACTAGAAAAAGAATATATAAACGATCCTCTATTTAAAAACTTAAATGCAGTGAAGAATGGTAAAGCATACAAAGTTGACGACGTTATTTGGAATACAGCTGGTGGTGTAATGGCTGCTAACCTACTATTAGATGATATCGAAAAACGCTTTGTTAAATAATATTTTTCTAACCAGCTCCCCTTCTATGGAGCTGGTTATTTTTCATTTTATTTAAATTTCACATTATTTCATTTTGTATTTTTATTCCCTATATGTTAT
>NZ_JBALMG010000016.1:0-43390 GCF_036963225.1 Bacillus sp. JJ783
CAATGCAGCAAGTGGTAGTGGAATCACAAGTAGAAGAAAAACCGATGCAACAAGTAGTGGTGGCTGAACAAGTACAAGAGAAAGCATATGTTGTAAATCAAAAAGAGAACGATATGCGCAACGTACTACAAACGCCGCCGAAGTATGAATTTCCGCCATTAACGTTGTTGACAATTCCGCAGCAGGCAGCATTAGATAATACGGAGTGGCTAGAAGAACAGGAAGAATTATTAAATACGACATTTAATAATTTCCATGTTGGAGCACATGTTATTAATGTGTCACAAGGGCCGGCGGTAACTCGTTTTGAAGTACAACCAGACCCAGGTGTGAAAGTAAATAAAATTACAAATTTAAGTGATGATATTAAGTTAAGTTTAGCTGCGAAAGATATTCGAATTGAAGCACCAATTCCAGGGAAGAGTGCAATTGGAATTGAAGTTCCGAATAAGGAAAGTAAGCCAGTATTCCTTCGTGAAATTTTAAGAAGTCCTGTATTTACAAAGAGTGAATCACCGCTTACAGTTGCGCTGGGGCTTGATATTTCAGGTGATCCAATTGTAACGGATATTCGAAAAATGCCACATGGACTTATTGCGGGTGCAACTGGTTCAGGGAAAAGTGTGTGCATTAACGCGATTTTAACGAGCATTTTATATAAAGCGAAGCCGCATGAAGTGAAGTTGATACTAATTGATCCGAAGATGGTTGAGCTGGCACCATACAATTCTGTTCCGCATCTTGTAGCACCTGTTATTACTGACGTAAAAGCAGCTACAGCCGCGTTAAAGTGGGCGGTTGAAGAGATGGAACGTCGTTATGAATTGTTTGCTCATGCTGGTGCTCGTGATTTAACTCGTTACAATACGATTGTAAGTGGGAGAGAAATCCCAGGTGAGACATTACCTTATATTGTAATCGTCATTGACGAGTTAGCGGACTTAATGATGGTTGCTCCTGGTGATGTTGAGGAAGCGATTTGTCGTATTGCACAAAAGGCCCGAGCTTGTGGTATTCACTTATTAGTTGCGACGCAGCGTCCATCTGTAGACGTTATTACAGGTTTAATTAAATCAAACATTCCAACGCGTATTTCGTTTACGGTATCATCTCAAGTTGATTCGCGTACGATTATTGATATTGGGGGCGCGGAGAAATTACTTGGCCGTGGTGATATGCTATTTTTAGGAAACGGCACATCTAAACCAGTTCGTGTACAAGGCGTATACGTATCAGATGATGAGATTGAAAGAACCGTTGATCATGTGAAAAAGCAAATGAAGCCAAATTACTTATTTAAGCAAGAGGATTTATTAGCAAAATCAGAGCAGAGTGAGTCTGAAGATGAACTGTTTTTTGATGCATGTCAATTTGTTGTAGAGCAAGGGGGAGCGTCCACATCTTCTGTACAGAGAAAATTCCGCATTGGCTATAATCGCGCAGCACGTCTAATTGAAGAGATGGAATCGCAAGGGATTATTTCTGAAGCAAGAGGAACGAAACCGAGAGATGTCCTTATTTCTGAGGATGAATTTGCCGCTATGCAGGAAACGAATGTATAGTAAACGGTTTTGCTGTATACTAAGAGAAAATGTTGGATAGTAAAGTAGGGAGTAAAGCGACATGAAAGAAATTGAATTAAAATTAAAAGGTGAAATAAATCGACTAACAAATAAAACATTTAAATTTGATGAACGTGTTGGAGAAGGCTGGTTCTCTGCCGTTTACTTTTTAAAAACTAGAGAAATCATTGAAGAATTTCGCCCGAAAAGTGTTGTAACAATGCAGTTTTTCCAAAAAGAACATTCAGTTCTTTGCGGAGCAGATGAGGTAATCGCATTGCTACAAACATTCGCCAAAAATCCTGAGGAATTAGAAATTCATTCTTTAAAGGATGGCGATAATATTAGTCCATTTGAAACAGTTTTAACAATTCATGGTCCTTATGAATACTTCGGCTTTTTAGAAGGTGTAATTGATGGGATTTTAGCTCGTCGTACATCAGTTGCGACAAACGTATATAACGTTGTCCAAGCTGCACGTAGTGTAGATAAAGAAAAACCGGTTATTTTCATGGGAGATCGTGACGATCATTATACGCAACAAGCTGGTGACGGCTATGCGGCATACATCGGAGGTATGAGCGCACAAGCAACGCATGCAATGAATGAATGGTGGGGCAGAAGTGGTATGGGGACGATGCCTCACGCTTTAATTCAAATGTTTAATGGCGATGTTGTTGAAGCAGCAAAGGCATATCATAAAAAATTCCCAGAAGATGAATTAGTCGTACTAATTGATTATAACAATGATGTCATTACAGATGCACTTCGCGTAGCGCGTGAATTTGGATCAACATTAAAAGGTGTACGTGTCGATACGTCTCGTACAATGATTGATCAATACTTCATTCGTCACCCAGAAGTACTTGGAACATTCGATCCACGTGGTGTAAATCCATCACTTGTATTTGCTCTTCGTAAGGCTCTTGATGAGGAAGGTTTCCAACATGTAGATATCGTTGTAACTGGTGGGTTTGATGAGAAGCGTATTCGTGAATTTGAAGCTCAAAATGTTCCTGTCGATATATACGGAGTAGGAAGTAGCTTATTAAAAATGAATATTGGTTTTACTGGTGATAACGTAGAATTAAATGGAAAACCAGAAGCAAAAGCTGGTCGTAAATACCGTCCAAATTCACGTCTAGAGCGTGTTCAATTAGAAACAAAAGAAGATATGTAAAAGCGAGAAAAACTGATAGGTGATTGACCCTATCAGTTTTTCTGTTATCATAGTATAGCAGCTTGTTTTTTGCTATAATAAATGTGTTATGGACATAAAAGAAGTACGTACGAGTTTATCACTGATAAGTGAATATAAAAAGAAATTCACTGCATCAGAAATGTATGATGATTACCAAAATAAGAAAAGATTCATATACTGTCTTATAGATAGGCCGTTGTATTAGTTCGAAATGTTGGAGGTTCTTTAAGATGACAGTTTACCATTTTGTAGGAATTAAAGGAACAGGAATGAGTTCATTAGCACAAATTCTTCATGACATGAAGCATACTGTTCAAGGGTCTGATTATGAAAAGCGTTTCTTTACACAAATAGCATTGGAAAAGCGTGGTATTTCCATCCTTCCTTTTGATAAAAATAATATTAAAGAAGGACAAGTGATTATCGCGGGAAACGCATTTCCTGATACGCATGAAGAAATCGTAGCAGCAAAAGAATTAAATATCCCAGTACATCGTTATCATCACTTCTTAGGTGACCTTATGAATCAGTACACAAGTGTTGCAGTAACTGGTGCACATGGAAAAACATCAACTACAGGTTTGTTAGCCCATGTAATGCAAGGCGCACACCCAACATCTTACCTTATTGGAGATGGAACTGGGCATGGGGTAGAAAATAGTAAGTATTTTGTATTTGAAGCTTGTGAGTATCGTCGTCATTTCTTGTCTTACTATCCAGACTATGCAATTATGACAAATATTGATTTCGATCATCCAGATTATTTTTCAGACATCAATGATGTATTTAATGCATTCCAAGAGATGGCATTGCAAGTGAAAAAAGGTATTATTGCATGTGGTGATGATGAAGAACTTCAAAAAATTCAAGCGAAAGTACCTGTTATTTTCTATGGATTTGGAGAAGATAATGATTTCCAAGCACGTAACATTCAAAAGAGAACTGATGGTACTATATTCGATGTATTCGTTCGTAATACGTATTATGACACGTTCAAAATTACAGGATACGGCGATCACAGCGTATTAAATGCATTAGCAGTTATCGCGCTTTGCCATTACGAAGACGTTGATGTAGAAGCGGTTAAACATCAACTAACAACATTTGAAGGTGTTAAACGTCGCTTTAATGAAAAACCGATGGGAGAGCAAGTTATCATTGATGACTATGCACACCATCCGACAGAAATTAATGCAACGATTGAAGCAGCTCGTCAAAAACATCCAGAGCGTGAAGTTGTCGCTGTATTCCAGCCACATACATTCTCACGTACAGAGAAATTTTTAGATGAGTTCGCAGAAAGCCTAAGTAAAGCTGACCAAGTATACTTATGTGATATTTTCGGATCAGCACGTGAAAACAAAGGTGAATTAACAATTGAAGATCTGCAAAAGCGTATTGACGGTGCAGAGCTAATTACAGATACAACAACAGAGGTATTAAAGAAACATAAAAACGGCGTTCTTATTTTCATGGGCGCAGGTGACATCCAAAAATTCGAAGCAGCTTACGTAAAAGAAGTTCAAGTTGCAGAGAAGTAAGAAAAAAGACGCATAGCTATGGCTGTGCGTCTTTTTTGTGCTGTTGTGGGTGTGCAGCGTTGTCGAATCTAGTCGGTAAGCCGATATATTTCAAAAAACGTTGATATATTATGGTGCATTTCTTTAGTTTTAAATGTTAGAATAATAAGAAAAATAAAAAGGGGCTAAAAAACATGTTCACACTCCGAGTAGATGACGAAATCGAATTACAACTATTAGCAAAACATCATAAAGAGGAACTATATGAATTAATAGATCAGAATCGTAACCATTTAAGAAAGTGGCTTCCGTGGGTAGATGGGACGAAATCTGCTGATGCGTATAATGAGATTTTTCCGATGTGGTTAAGGAAATTTGCAGAGGGAGATGGGTTCGAGGCTGGCATACGTTATAAAGGAAAGCTCGTTGGGATGGTAGGTATTCATCCGGTGAGCTGGGGTAAGAAAGCTACGAGTCTTGGATATTATCTTGCAGAAGATGCTGGCGGGAAAGGTGTTATGACGCGAAGTGTGAAGGCTGTGCTTCATTATGCATTTGATAATTTAAAGCTGAATAAAATTGAAATTCGTTGCGGTGTTGAAAATGCGAAAAGCCGTGCAATCCCAGAACGTTTAGGGTTTAAGTTAGATGGAATTTTACGAGATGAAGAATGGTTGTATGACCATTTTCAGGATATTGCTGTTTATAGTTTACTAGCTTCAGAATGGAAGGATATTCGATGAACGAGAAGATTTGTATTATGCCATATGAAAGTAAGTTTCAAGATGAAGTAGTAGATCTCATTGTTCATATTCAGCGAAAAGAGTACAATGTCCCAATTACGAAAGAAGAGCAGCCTGACTTACTTGAAATAGAAACGTTCTATCAAAGGGAAAACGGAAACTTTTGGGTAGCAACTTATGATGGTAAAGTAGTTGGAACGGTAGCTTTATTAGATATTGGGAAGCATCAAGTAGCGCTAAGAAAAATGTTCGTGAAGAAAGAGTTCCGCGGAAAAGAATGGGGCGCATCGCATATGCTGCTTCAAAAAGCGATTTTGTGGGCTGATGATAAAAAGTTGAAAGATATTTATTTAGGAACAACAGTAAAATTTTTAGCGGCGCATCGCTTTTATGAGAAGAATGGTTTCCAAAGTGTGAGTATAGAAGAGTTGCCGAAAAGTTTTCCGGTGCTAGAGGTAGATAAGAAATTTTATAGATATATTATTTGAAAAGAT
Organism: Bacillus sp. JJ783; assembly: GCF_036963225.1. Taxonomy (NCBI): domain Bacteria; kingdom Bacillati; phylum Bacillota; class Bacilli; order Caryophanales; family Bacillaceae; genus Bacillus; species Bacillus sp. JJ783. Next base: position 5,521 of record NZ_JBALMG010000016.1, read on the forward strand.
CATTCATAAATGATCTTTTTTTATAAACTAAAATGGAAATTATAGTATAATTTGGATTAGGGGGTGTGGTTATGAACTTTCCGATTCAAAGAAGTAAGTTAGGAATAATTTTCGTTAGTATAACGTTAGCTTTTATGGTGGTATATCCAATAGTTTTATTTTTTACAAGAAAAGGGGATTGGGCTTCAGCTCTAATTGGGATGGGCTTATGTTTTATTGTAAATGCCCCTCTCGTTTGGGAAATGTTCATTAAAAAACATAAAGTGGAAAATGGAATTTTAAAATACGGAATTTTAAATGACGACGTTGTATTAAAAGATATAAGGGTTGTTCGTCAAGTTGGAAAATCATTTGAGATTACAACGAATGCGTATAAAGTACATATGATTGCGATGCCGCAAGATCCGGATGAATTTTTGGCGCTTATCGCGAAAGAAAATCCATATGTGAAAATAGAAATGGTAGGTAAGAAATGAAATATGTAAAACTTTTACCCCGCATTAACGGGCAGTAAGACTCCCACCTCAAAATTCGGCAGGAGCAAAGAAGTTAGGTGGGAGATCAACTGCTCGTAAAAGCCCGATTGGTGCGGGCTAATAATCAGTGGGGGATGAACAAAACCCCCACTGATTAAAGTTTCACTTTATTTTGTTTGGAAATTTTGTTTGTGCTTGTTGGCTGCACTAGAGTATATATGAAATGGGATCTGCCTTTATATGTCCCAATATTAATAGGTACTATCGCAGTGACGCTTTTATTTTATTTTCATTTTCAGCAAACAAAAAGTGAGAAAAATAGCTCTATATAGTGCAGGGGGATTAGACATGAAAAAAATCTGTATGTTGTTTTTGTTTTTGCTAACCACATCTATTCTTTTAATAGGATGTAGTGCGAAGAAAGAGAAGTCTGATGTTAGCTTAGAAAAGGCACAAAAAATTGAAATAGAATCGCTTATTGATTCGAGCGATAAAAAAACAATTACCGATAAGAAAGAAATCACAAAGTTGTTTGAATCAATCAAGATGGATGAGTGGGAAATGGAATCGGCTCCTTTAGATACTCCGCAAGGGAAAACGTTTAAAATGTATCAAGAGGATACACCGAAATTATTGGATTCGAGTAAAGATAAAAAAGAGTTACATGAAATTGGTACTATGACAGTATATAGAGATGTCCCTTATGTTGAGGTTGAATTGAAAATTAGTAAAATAAAAAATAAAAATAGTTTTAAAGTACCAGAAGATGTAGCTAAAAAATTATTAGAGTATTAATGAAAAAGCGCTCGGATAGAATTCCGAGCACTTTTCATATTATTTTAAGTTCTCTGGGTTTAAAGCTTCTAGTTCAGTTACAACGAAGCGTCCGTCTTTACGGATTAGTACGTCGTCGAAGTAAATTTCGCCGCCGCCGTATTCAGGGCGCTGAATGCATACTAAATCCCAGTGGATGTTAGAGTTGTTGCCGTTCCATGCATCGTCATAAGCTTGTCCAGGTGTGAAGTGGAAGCTGCCATCGATTTTTTCATCGAATAGAATGTCTCCCATTGGATGTAAGATGTATGGGTTTACGCCGATTGCGAACTCACCAACGTAGCGTGCGCCTTCGTCTGTATCGAAGATTTTGTTAATGCGCTCTGAATCGTTTGCAGTTGCGTCAACGATTTGGCCATTCTCAAATTTAAGTTGTACATTTTCAAATGTATAGCCGTTGTAAGGTGATGGTGTGTTATAAGAAACTGTACCGTTAACAGAATCGCGAACTGGTGCAGAGTATACTTCACCATCTGGAATGTTTAAATGACCTGAGCATTTAATAGCTGGAATGTCTTTAATAGAGAATGTTAAGTCAGTTCCAGGGCCAGTTAAGCGAACCTTATCTGTTTTATTCATTAATGTAACAAGGCTATCCATTGCCTTATCCATTTTACCGTAATCTAAGTTACATACCTCGAAGTAGAAGTCTTCGAAAGCTTCTGTGCTCATTTTAGCAAGCTGCGCCATAGAAGCATTTGGGTAGCGAAGAACAACCCAGCGTGTTTTCGGAACACGGATGTCTCTATGAACCTTTTTACCAACTGTTTGGCCGTGAACTTTCATACGTTCACTTGGAACGTCGGCTTGTTCGTTAATGTTATCGCCAGAGCGAAGGCCAATGTAAGCATCCATATCTTTCATTACGCTCGCTTCATATGCAGCGATTTGTTCGAAATGTTCTTCAGTAGCACCCATTAATAAAGAGCGATCTACTTGATGATCTTTTAAAGAAACGAATGGGAAACCACCAGCTGCATATGCTTCTTTTACAAGTGCTGTTACAAGTTCTTTTTGTAAGCCAAAGTTTTCAATTAATACTTTCTCACCTTTTTGTAATCGGATAGAGTAGTTAATTAAATTGTATGCTAACTTTTCAATACGTGGATCTTTCATATGTAAAGCCTCCCTACTAATTATGTATCCTTACCTATTGTAACCTACTTAGTGGAATTTGTTGAATGATTTATGTTAAAGTTAACGAATAAGTATGAAAATTCTAATGAAAAGATAGGGATTAGAACGAAACGGAAAATGATTGTATAATAAGAGAAAGTATGAAAAAGATAAAGGAAGTGATGAAATGCAAGTTCTTTTATATGTAAGTGCGGCTATTATTGCAGTTGCTTTCGCTGTATTAGTAGTGTATGTATGCAGAACGTTGTTATCGGTTCAGAAGACGTTAGAAAATGTTGCAAGTACGTTAGAAGGTTTAGAGAAGCAAATGCAAGGAATAAGCGTAGAGACGGAGCAATTATTACATAAGACAAATGCGTTAGCTGATGATATTCAACAGAAGTCACAGTCGCTAAATAAAGTAGTAGAAGGTGTAGATGGAATCGGAACGACGATTCACTCTTTAAATACGAAGCTTCGCAATGTTTCAGAGTCTGTTACAGACGAAATTGAAAATAATGCAGATAAAGTAGCACAAGTTGTACAGTGGAGCAGCGCAGCAATTGAAGTATACAATCATTACCGTGCTACGAGACAAGAGAAAAAGATTGAAAAAGAAGAGCGTAAACTTGAGAAATCTGAGCAGAAGGCTGAAAAGAGAGAGAAGCGCTCTAGACTTCGCATGAGAGGTGAGTAATGATGAGTATGATGAAGATTGAAACAATTGAAGAACTTGAAGCGTTAGTAGAAAAGAATGAGCCTTACGTTCTTTTTAAACATAGTACGACATGCCCAATTAGTCACGGTGCATATACAGAGTTTCAAGCGTATTGTGGTGAAGAAAGAGAAGTGCCAGCATATTACTTATACGTACAAGATGCGAGAGATGTTTCGAACCATGTTGCAGAGCAGTACAGCATTAAGCATGAATCTCCGCAAGTGCTATACATAAAAGATGGAATGGTAGTATGGCATACATCGCATTGGAATATTAAAAAAGAAGCTTTAGAAGAGAATGTAAAATAGGGGGAGGCAAGCGAAGGGCTTGCTTCTTTTTTATTTTGTTGCAATATATTTAACGCATTATCCGAAAGAAGTCTCCTTCCTCAAGCGTGTGACAGACGATAGTCTAGCGGTAGGTGGGAGATGAATTTCGGTTTGGCGTAGCCGGAAATTTGGTTTTCCTATTTATTTCGGCTCTGATATAATCAGTTTTATAAGAGGCGAAATTTGGTATAATAATGAAAGTAGATAATAATCGTGTAGTGTTCAGGTTGTATTATCACCGTCATAGCTTATGGGAAATGAAGGCGAAAAGTGAGGTGAACTGATATGACAAAGCATAATAAGGCGTACAAATTTCGTTTGTATCCAACAGAAGAACAAGCCTATCTGATACGTAAAACTTTCGGGTGTGTACGCTTTGTGTATAATAAAATGCTGGCTGAACGGAAAGAAGTATACGAAAAGTACAAAGAGAACAAGGAAGAACTAAAGAAACAAAAATTCCCTACGCCTGCGAAATACAAAGCAGAGTATGAATGGTTGAAAGAAGTCGATTCATTAGCACTGGCCAACGCTCAACTAAACTTGCAAACTGCTTATAAGAATTTTTTTAGTGGTCAAAGTGATTTTCCTACATTCAAAAGTAGAAAGAGTAGAAAATCCTATACAACGAATCGAGTAAACGGAAATATTATGTTATTTCATGGTTATATCAAATTACCGAAACTGAAATTAGTACGACTGAAACAACATAGAGAGATCCCGCAAAATTATATCATCAAATCATGCACGATTTCGATGACACCAACTGGCAAGTATTATGTGTCTGTCTTAACTGAATATGAAAAGGAAATTGTTCAGAAAGAAGTAGAAAGTGTAGTTGGATTAGACTTCGCAATGGCTGAATTGTACGTGAGTAGCGAAGATGAGAAAGCCAATTATCCTCGCTTTTATCGTCAGATGTTAGACCGATTAACAAAGGCACAACGAGTATTAGCAAGGCGTGTACAAGGCTCAGCACGCTTTAATAAACAACGGATCTGTGTAGCCAAGTTGCATGAAAAAGTCGCCAATCAACGTAAAAATTTCCTTCATCACAAGTCTAAAGAATTGGCTACTCATTTTGACGTTGTAGCAATCGAAGACTTACATATGAAAGGAATGTCACGAGCACTTCGCTTTGGTAAGAGTGTAGCGGATAACGGTTGGAGGATGTTCACGACATTTTTAGCATATAAGCTACAAGAACAAGGAAAACAGCTTGTGAAAATAGATAAATGGTTTCCTTCTACAAAGATGTGTAGTCGTTGTGGAAACAAAAAAGAAATGTCATTATCTGAACGCACGTATGAGTGTTCGTGTGGACTAACAATAAGTCGTGATTATAACGCAGCTATCAATATCAAAAAGGAAGCCATGCGGTTATTAGCATTGATATAAACCGTAAGAAATAACCTTTGGAACAAGGGAGTTAGCTCGGCTGTCTTAAGACAAATTCGTTAGCTATCAAAAGTAACGATGAACCGAGAAGCCCCCACTTCGGGGTAAACTCGTAAGAGATACTAAGTGGTGGGTAGTTCACTGGTACACTAGAGATACATTAAAACTAAGTAAATTGACTTTTGAAAGTGGGTTTTAAGCAATGAAGAAAATGGCGTTATGCATCGCAAGCTTAAGTTTATTACTGGGGGCTTGCAGCAATAATACTATTGAGAAGAAAGATGAAGTTGTACAGAAAGATACGAAAGAAAAAAGTATGATTCCAAGAACTGCTGTTTCTAAGGATTACTATAGAACTGTTATTCCTTTAAAAGAACAAAAGGTAATTAATACAGTTAATGTTAAAACTAATTCTAAACTAGATTTAGCAGAATATGAAAATGGTTTAATGGATATTGCTTCAAAACAATTCGATACAGAAAATTACGTATTACAATTAAATCAATATATTTCAGAGAAAACAATTGATGAATTAGTTACGAAACAAGAAGTACCAGTTTTGACTAATATTATAGAACAGGACTACTTCGGTAAACAGAATTCAAATGAACTAAGCTTATCTGGTGTTGTTATTGGTTTATCTATGTCTTCAAGTGTATCTAATGAGGAAGCTATTTCTAAAGGTACTGAAGTTGCTAAGGGGCTTGTAGAAGCTATTAATAAAAATGATAAATATAACAAATCACCAATTACGTTTGCTATATTCAAGCAAGAAAGTACAAGTTCTTTAAAGAATGGTACTTATATTGCAAGCGCTACTGTTCAAAAGAACGAGACTAACCTTGGAAATTGGAATACTATTGATGAAAAATCGTATTCGTATCCTTCTCAAGAATTTGATGGAGCACAGGGAGAAGATAAGAAAAAGTTAGATGATTTTTCGGAAGCAATAAAGAAATTCTCTCCAGGAGATTATATCCCTGTTAATGCTAAGATTTCTTATAAGCAAAATAAGATGGATAAATTAAAGATGGATCTTGTCGTTAAATATAATGGTAAGTCAGAATTAATGGCACTCTCTCAAATGGCTGCTCAAAGTATGTTAGAACAATTTCCTAAAGATGCTAAAGTTCAATTACAGATAAAGTCCGAGAATAAAATCGAGGTTGTTATTATAAAAGAGAAGAACAGCGATAAACCGTTTGTTTCTTTCCTATAAAATAAAAAAGACAGTTTTTAAGCTGTCTTTTTTATTTTATAAATTTTCCGCAGTTCAATGAGTTTATGAAAGAATTAAAAGCATTCGGAAGTAAATTATAAAAAGATTTCTTAGTCTATGTAGCCCTTGTCACATAGTTTTTTACAAAAATTGACCTTTTTTGCATAAAAAATACGAAAATACGAGAAAAGAAGCGAATTTTTTCGAAACTTTTGCGGGAAAATATTGTATGACCCTGCGTTTTTATCGTATCATTAGTAAAAGGAAGAACTCGGGACGATTGTTGGCATCTGCAAATAGAGTTGATGTCTTTTTTTCATTCAAGTGAACCGATACATAAAAATAGATAACATAAATAGAAGGAGTGTGCGAAGAGATGAACATAACAATCTATGATGTAGCGCGCGAAGCAAACGTTTCAATGGCTACCGTATCACGTGTTGTGAACGGTAACCCAAATGTAAAGCCTACAACAAGAAAGAAAGTATTAGAAGCAATTGATCTTTTAGGATACCGCCCAAATGCGGTAGCACGTGGACTGGCAAGTAAGAAGACAACTACAGTGGGTGTTATTATTCCTGATATCTCAAATACGTTTTATGCAGAACTTGCTCGTGGAATTGAAGATATCGCAACAATGTACAAATATAACATCATTTTAAGTAACTCTGACCAGAACAAAGAGAAGGAGTTCCACTTATTAAATACGATGCTTGGGAAACAAGTGGACGGGATTGTTTTCATGGGTGAAGATATTACAGATATTCACGTTGAAGAGTTCAAAAAATCTCCAGTACCAATTGTATTAGCAGCGTCATTTGATGAGCAAAATGAAACGTCATCAGTAAATATTGATTATACACAAGCGGCTTACGATGCAATGAAGCATTTTATTGAGCAAGGACATAAACGTATCGGTTTCGTCTCTGGTCCTTTCATTGATAAAGCAGGAAGCGCGAAGAAGTTACAAGGTTATAAAAAAGCTTTAGAAGAAGCAGGTATTTCATATGATGAAAATCTTATAATTGATGGAGATTACACATATGATTCAGGTATAGAAGCGTTTGAAAGACTTTGGAGCATTGATGAAAAGCCAACAGCAATCTTCGTATCTTCTGATGAAATGGCGCTAGGTGTAATCCACGCAGCACAAGACGCTGGATTAAACGTACCAACTGATATCGAAGTGCTTGGTTTTGACAACACACGTCTTGCATTAATGGTACGCCCACAGCTTTCGACAGTTGTACAACCAATGTATGATATCGGTGCAGTAGCAATGCGTCTACTAACGAAATACATGAACAAAGAAAAAGTAGAAGATCACTCAGTTATCTTACCTCACCGTATCCAATTTAGAGATTCAACGAAGTAAGAATAAGAGAGCTCACAGCGATAGCTGTGAGCTCTTATTAGTATTCAGGATAGTATTGTTTAACTACTGTATCGACAGTTTCATTTTTCTTAACATGTAAAAATCTTGCGTACAATTCTGTTCCTGTCTCAAATGACGTATCATTTAATTCAAATACATGTAACACTTTTCGAAACTGCCATGTTACTTGCACATCGTACATATTATCGTACGTATCTTCAGACTGTAGAGCTATCTTTTCACCTAGCTCGTGAGCTTCCTCTAAAGTGTTCGCCTTAACGAGAATGATACTTTCTTCAAAAAGTGTATCGTGATTCTCTTCATAATGTTCATCAATTTTACTAGGATTAGGTTCACCTGAATGAACAGATTCAAATAATAATTTTACAGCGTACATATGAGATCAATCTCCTTATGCTGAATGTTTTACTTTATAAACAATACTCGCGATAAGTGAAGCCGGTATTGTAAATACGTTGCTTTGATAATGGTAATGTATTTGGGATTCTACATAAGACATTCGCTACAGTTGGGGTTATTCCTTGTTATATGTCACACAAGTGCAAATTTAACTATTATAGGGCAATGTCATGTATAATAGAAAGAAAAGGCTTGTGAGGGGGGAGAAGAGATGATCGTTCTTTGGATAATTACGCTTTGCATGACTGCTATTTTTGCATATATGACGTTAAAACAAAATGGCTTAAAGCGATTTGTTCCAGGAAGTATTCTTGCAGGAATCGCCCTTATCACGTATGTAATTTCAATTTTTACTGAAAGTATTTCGATAGATTTAAGTACGAGTTTAATGTTTATCGGTATTACACTATTTGCAGGTAGCATTATGGTACTTATGGTTGCAGGTATTATTGCATTTATTCATATGAATTCAGAAACGTTATAGCATATAAAAAAGCATGTCCCGAGAGGGGCATGCCTTTTGTCCGTTCAATTATGCTCTATCTTTAGAAGAGTTTTGTTGTTTTAGTAAGTCGCGAATTTCGCTAAGAATTTCTTCTTCTTTTGTTGGTTCTGGAAGTTCTTCTTTCTTTTCTTCTTCTCTTTTTAAAGTCATTTTGTTAAAGACTTTAACGAAAATGAAGATTGCAAATGCAACAATTAGGAAGTCAAATATCGTTTGGATAAAGTTACCATATTTAACAGAGGCCTCGCCTACTGTAAATTTTAATCCTGTGAAGTTAATTCCTCCCATTAATAAACCGATTAATGGTGTAATGATATCTTTTACTAAAGAACTAACGATTTTACCGAATGCAGCACCAATTACAACCCCGACAGCTAGATCAATGACGTTTCCCTTTAAAGCGAACTTTTTAAACTCGTTCCACATGTGTCAATCCCATCCTTTCCACGATTCAATATGAAATTTATAATTCCTATCAACATATTCTATAGAAATTTGTGAGAGAAATAAAGAGGAAATGGGAATGAAAGTAAATTCTGAAAAATGTATCCGTTTTAATTTTTGCTTACGTCGTCCAGTAGAGATTGGAGAATTTGCTGTGTTTTTAACCCTTCTAATCCATCTGTAATCGGTTTCGTATCACCTTGTACACATTCGATAAAATGGTTAACCGCACCTTCAAAACCGCGTTGTTTTAACGTCGTTTCCCATGATGGTGAACCGATTTGTGAAACTGAATTTTCTTGCTCCACTTCAAATGTGTTCATATTTTTTACGCGAATGATTTTACCTGTCGTTACAAGTTCAATTTGTTCTAAATTTGTACCAGCATGGCGATGCATCGCCGTAGAAAGTAATAGTCCATTTGAAGTTGTATATGTATGATGTCCGTAAAGAAGTTCGTTCTTTTCATTTGTTTGCACCATATTATGAACGACGTTAAGGTCATCATTAGCTAACCAGCGAGCAGTATCTACAATATGTAAGTAATCATCTAACATAGTAAAGTCATACGTATATGGCCCCACTTTATTTGTACGGTGCTTTTCAATTCGAATCCATGAAATATCATTAGCTTGTTCTTTTGCAGCGACGTACATAGGAACGAAACGGCGATTAAATCCTACCATTAATTTTCGATTATACTTTTCACTCATTTCAACTAGTTTTTCTGCTTGCTCAGTAGTAGCAGCTAGCGGCTTATCAACATAAACATCGATTCCTTTTTTCAGAAGTTCAGAAACGATTTCATAATGTGTAGCAGTCGAACTATGAACGAAGATTGCATCGCATTCCGAAGCTAATGTTTCAATAGAATGAAAATCTTGAATACGATATTGCTGGCAAATTTGTTTTCTTTTCTCTGCGTTAGGTGTAAACGCCCCAACAAAGTTCCAATCTGTTTCTTTTGTAAGTGTTGGAAGATAGGCTTTTTGTGCAATACTTCCAAGTCCAATCATTCCAATTCTAGGTTTGTTCATATTTATTCCCACCCTATTAATATTGATGTAACGGGTTAAATGTAGCATAGGGCGTGGGAGGAAGGCAAAAATTAGCTTTTTACTTACGACCTTCTAACAAAATTTTCTCTATCTCTTCAAAGTTATGAGCACGGGCATGTTGCAATGGGGTAACACCATCGTTGTCGGGAATGTTTACATCAGCACCATGTTCAATAAGAAGGCGAATGACTTGTTGCTGTGCTTCATCTCCATTACTTAGTACGATGGCTTCCATTAAAGCTGTCCATCCGAGGTTATTTATATGGTTTACATCGATATTTGTTCGAGTAAGGAGTTCTTTTATAACATCAATATAGCCATGTTCTGACGCGGGAATAAGAGCTGTTCCGCCGTAACGATTCGTAAGTGCTGGATCCGCACCAGCATCAATCGTTAGTTTTAAAATGTCCAAGTAACCTTCTGCACCGGCGTATAGAAATGGATTGTTTTTCATATCATCTTGGATATTTACGTCAGCACCAGCGTCGATAAGAGCTTTGGCGGTTTTTACATCATTTTTGTATGTAGCAATCATAAGAGAAGTACGTCCTTTATTGTCCGTTATATTTATGTCAGCCCCTTTTTTGAGTAATGATATAACAGTATTCGTTTCTTGTTTCTCAGTAGCTGTTAGTAGTGCTGTCTCCATGTTTGTCATCTCCTTTTTAACTTCTTGTGCTTGTGAGCATCCTTGTAAAAAAATTACGCAACATATCATGCTTAATGTTTTTTTGAACATGGAATTTCAACCTCCTTTTGTAAGCAATTCGGTATCCTAATTTAAACTGTAAAATAGGAACATTAAATTTTTATAAACTGGTGCTAAAATTACTATAAAATCGCTTGAGTATTTGAACATATATTTTTATGCTTATGAGTAATAAGGATAGATAAAGTGAAACTTTAATCAATGGGGGGGCATCCCCCACTGATTATTAGCCTTCACCAATCGGGCGTTTACGGGCAGCCCGACTCCCACCTAACTTCTTTGCTCCAGGCGAATTTTGAGGTGGGAGTCTTACTGCCCACAAATAGCGGGGTAAAGTGAGGATTTTAATTATGTCTATTAAAACAAGATTTTTATTTTCTTATATCGCTGTTATTCTCGTTTCCATTACGCTTATATTAGTTACGGGATTTTTAATTGTTTTTTCGATAACTGGTGATTTAGAATCAGTGAAAAATTTCTACAAAAGTTCTTATATTCAAAAGCCACTGACGGCAGAAGAAGAAAATATTTTTCTTGAATTGAAATCGGAGGCTAAACAGAATCAATCGCAATTGTTAGATGAATCGTTCATGTCATCGATTGAAGAGGAGGATGTGAAAATAGTTGTAAGGAAAGGAGAAGCAATTTCATATGCTTCAAAAGTATTTGAAAGCGTAGCTTTAAAAGAAGCTCTTCCAAAGTTTGAAAAGACAAATATCAATAGTCGTGGCACAACGGAACTAAATGGTACATTTTATCGATATGTAAAATTTGATTTTTATTTTCCAGAGAATGAAGAAGGGAGTATATTTGTACTAAAAAAGCAAAGTTCGTTCGTAGATCTTACACAAAAATTATTTCCAATTTTGTTCGTATCGCTCTTACTTTTAGCCATTTTACTTATTGGACTATTAAGTTACTTCGTTTCAAGAAGTGTGATAAAACCAATTTTTGTATTGAAAGATGCGACTGAGAGAATTAAAGAAGGAAATTTAGATTTTCAAATTCCAGCTACATCGCATGATGAAATAGGACAGTTAAACCAAGGATTTGAGGAAATGAGGAAGAAGTTAAAAGGGTCGATTGAGATGCAAACGCAATATGAAGAAAATCGAAAAGAACTTATTTCAAACATCTCTCACGATTTAAAAACACCAATTACATCTATTATAGGCTATGTGGAAGGAATAAAAGATGGGATAGCAAATACGCCGGAAAAAATGGATAAATATTTAACAACCATTCATACGAAAGCAAAACATATGGACACACTCATTGATGAACTCTTTTTGTTTTCGAAGCTCGATTTGAACCGAGTTCCATTTCAGTTTGAAACGATAGAGTTAAATATGTTTATGCAAGATTTAATAGAAGAGATGCAGATGGATTTAAGTGAAGAAGGTATATCTGTATACTTACAATTACAGCATGTATCACCGCTATATGTAATAGCGGATCGTGAAAAAATAAAGAGAGTTATATCGAATTTAATTCATAATAGTGTGAAGTACATGGATAAAGGTGAGAAAAAAATTACCGTTACAGCATCAAGTAATGAAAACAAAGTTATCGTGAAGGTAAAGGATAATGGATCAGGAATAGAATCTGATACACTTCCATATATTTTTGAGCGTTTTTATCGTGCAGAGCAATCACGAAATTCTAGCACAGGTGGAAGTGGACTTGGTTTAGCGATAGCGAAGCAAATTGTTGAAGAACATGGTGGGGAAATTTGGGCAGAAAGTAAGCTTGGAGAAAGCACAAGTATTTTCTTCTCGCTGCAAAAAGTACAGGAATGTGGTGAATGAATTGAAGAGAGTTTTACTAATTGAAGATGAAGTAAGTATTGCAGAATTACAGCGAGATTATTTAGAAATTAATGATTTTCAAGTTGATGTAGAGCATTCTGGAGAAACAGGCTTACAAAGGGCTTTACAGGAAGATTATGACTTAATTATTTTAGATATTATGCTTCCGAAGATGAACGGATTTGAAATTTGTAAACAAATACGCGCTATAAAAGACATTCCTATTTTGCTTGTTTCAGCGAAAAAAGAAGATATAGATAAAATTCGCGGACTCGGATTAGGTGCGGATGATTATATAACGAAACCATTTAGTCCAAGTGAGTTAGTCGCGAGAGTAAAAGCACATATTTCTCGTTATGAAAGATTATCAGGAAATATGGTTAAGAAACGTGATACGTTATACATTCACGGGATTTCTATTGATCAGCGAGCGAGGAAAGTTTTTATCAATAATGAAGAAGTTTCGTTTACAACGAAGGAATTTGATTTATTAACATTTTTTGTAATGCATCCAAACCAAGTGTTAAATAAAGAACAGTTATTTGAACGTATTTGGGGATTAGACTCAGCTGGTGATTTAGCGACGGTTGTTGTTCATATTAGAAAGTTGCGTGAAAAAATTGAAAGAGATCCTGCTCATCCGCAATATATTGAAACAGTGTGGGGAGCTGGTTATCGCTTTAATGTGTAGTGAACCTGTCAAATTGTTGATAGGTTTTTTTATTGAAAAAAATGAGATTAAAAATATATTATCTTTATTTTATCTTTTTTTAATAATTTATTTATAGGCAATTTATACCCGCTATTTATTATAAATATCATAGGAAACAATGAAGATATTAATCATAAATTTGGAGGGTATAAAGATGAAAAAAATGAAATTTTTAGTACCAGCAGTAATTGGATTTACAGTACTTGTAACAGGGTGCGCGCAAGGTGAAACGAAGGCGGAATCAAAACAAGAAACGAAGCAAGAGGCGAAAAAAGAGAAGAAAAAACAACAAGCACAAATTACGAAATTAGAGCCGTTAAATGCGATGACATTGCAACTAACGTTTGCTAAACCGTTATCAGAAGAAGAAGTGAAATTAGAAAACTTAGATGCTATTAAGAAAAACTTCGTGTTTAGTAATGGCCTGGAAATTGTGAATGTACCGAGACTAAAAACAGGGGCAACGAGTACATATATCGTACCTGTAAAGGTGCAAAAACCAGGTAAAAAATATACGTTAAGTTATAAGGGTGGTAAAAAAGAAAAGTTTGAAGGAAGTTCGGAAAAGATTAATGTTCGCCAAGCGAAGCAAGTGACAAATGATACGTTTGAAATTGAATCATTTTTAGAAGATGGTGTGGTAGATTATGCAAATATTATTGAAGCGTATAAAGCAGGAAGAGGTAATCAAGCATTCCAATTAGATGAAGAAAATAAAGATAAAGATGGTAAACAATATCAAATCATTTCTTCACTTCGTGATAGAAAACTAACGATTACAGCAAGTTCAGGTGAGAAAATTGAAGTTGGATATGTTCCGTTTACACAAGCAGCAGATGGTAGACAAGCGCCTAAATTCCGCCTACCTGCAGGGCAAACGTTGAAACCAGGAACAGAGTACACAATTACGTCTGACTGGGTAACCGTTAAAAATCCGAAATTTACTGCTTCAGTTATTGCGCCATTAGTCATTCAAAGTGCAGAAGCAATAGACAATAAATCTATTCAAGTTACATTAGATAAAGATCCGAGCATGGAACTCTTTGCTGGTAGAAAAGTAGAGTTGCAAAGTGAAGATGGAAAGAAAGTAGAAGCACAATATCGCTTCAGCTCTCGAAAAGGTACAGTAGGAATCTTCGACTTACAAAATGGTGCAACTCTGCAGCAAGGAATGAAGTATATAGTTGTGCCGATGGGAGGTTGGGCGACTGGGGAACAAGTTACATTTGTAGGGAAGTAAAATATGAAAAAAGTAGCAGGTTTAGTGCATGCTGCTTTTTTTTTGTAACGATTTATAAAATTTTTGAGTAGTAGAAGTAAATAAGGCGACTTCTTCTAAAAAAGGATAATGGTTACTGTCCTCAAATGGCACAAAAATAGAATTGCGTATCCCCTCATGCATTTCAATAGAATATTGAATCGGGCACTGCACATCATGTCTTCCGCAAATAATAAGCGTCTTTGTATGGATAGAAGGTAAGTACTTTCTTAAATCAAATAACGGATATTCATAAGAGAAAGCGTTCATCCGGCTAGCGGACATTGTTTTTTGGATTGGTTTACAAAAATAAGAGTTGTAGTTTTCAGGTTTATACAATGATAATTTGGTTCTCTTAGTAGATAATTCTTTTCGTTCTGCATTTGTAAGATGAGGGCTTTTCAAGTTTTCGATGAGTTCTTGCATATAATGAAACTGTGGATGTTCTGGATGATAAATACAAAATGGTGTTTCGGTATAGTTACTTGCTGCGGCTCCGGCCATGACTAATGATTGCAAGGAAGTTGGATATGTAATGGCATATAAAAGTCCAAGTATACCGCCTGTTGAATGACCAGCAAAATGCCATGTGGGAAATTGTAAAGATTCTCGAATCGCTTCTAAGTCGTGAATCGTTTCGATCATACGTAATTCATTTTCTGACCGGGCTTTTACAGAGTTACCAGCGTCTCGTAAATTAATAAGGAATACACGATGTGTAGAAGTAAAAACATCCGCAAAGTAATCACCAGTTTCATTAAATTGTGAATAGTGATGTGTAATGCAAAGCGGTTCACCATTTCCTTTTGTAAAGAGTTCAAATGTGCCACGTTTCGTGTTAATTATTTGTTGTTTCCACATAATATCACTCCCTTGTCTTATAAAAGTTGGACCAGTCCATTAGTAACTGAAAATATATCAGCGATTTTTCGATTATATCGGCCGCAACTCGAAATATATCAGCGATTATTAAAATATATCGACTTACCGACAGAAATCGACAATAAATAAAAGGAGGCTGTTCAAAAAGCGAGCCTCCTTTCTGCTTAATACAAAGATTTTGTCATATTATTCCGAATAATTTCAAGGGATTTCGCTACAGTTAATGCATTTTTTTCTTCGATTTCTGGTTTTCTAGGGATAGGTTGATACATGTTGTCTGGATCTTCCCATGTGAGGGGAAGTTCTGTTTCTGCTTGTCCTTTCCAAGCGTCAATCCATTCTGGAGGGAGATAACCTGAGATGTTTTGGATGTTGTTCATTTCGAGCCAAATGAGTGCCCAGGCTCTTGGGACGACACGCCAGTGGTCGTAGCCACCGCCGCCGACGGCAATCCAGCGACCATTGCAATATTCATTAGCGATTTCACGAGCGAGTTTCGGTATTTCACGATAAATGTTCATCGTTGCGCAAAGGTGTGTGAGTGGATCGTAATAATGAGCGTCAGCACCATTTTGCGTTAAAATAATATCCGGTTTAAAGTACTCTGCAACTTCTTTTACAACAGTTCGATATGAATTTAAAAATGATTCGTCTTCTGTAAAAGCATCGAGTGGAACGTTAAAAGAATAACTATATCCATTTCCTTGTCCACGTTCATTTACTGCGCCAGTTCCAGGGAATAAATAACGCCCAGTTTCATGTAATGAAATGGTGCACACGTTAGGATCGTCATAAAAAGACCATTGTACCCCGTCACCGTGATGAGCATCTGTATCAATATATAAAACGCGTAAACCGTATTTCTTCTGAATGTATTTCATTGCGATAGAGCTATCATTATAAATGCAAAAGCCAGATGCTTTACCACGAAAGCCATGATGTAAGCCGCCGCCTAAATTGAGGGCGTGCTTTACTTTCCCGGAAAGAACAGCATCGACAGCTGTTAACGTACCGCCAACGAGTAATGCACTTGCTTCATGCATATTTGGAAACATCGGTGTATCTTCTGTTCCGAGCCCATATGTCATCGCAATTGATTTTTCTAACTTTCCTTCTCCAGCAAGTTTTACCGCATTTATGTACTCCTCTGTATGAATGAATGCAATTTCCTCATCCGTAGCCATTCTTGGCGAGATGACTTGAGAAGGGGAGATAAAACCACTCTTTTGTAATAAATCATACGTAAGTGTGACGCGTAGTTGGTTAAAAGGATGATCAGGGCTAAAAGAATAGCCCCGAAAATCATCCGAATAAATGAAGGCGCTGCTCATGCTTGCATCCCCATTATGTTTGGCCATAATACGCGGTAGCCCTCTGCTTCAAGTGCATCAATCACTTTTAGAGGATTCATCGTTTGAATGCGGAAAACAAGTACTTTATCATTCTCGTCTTTTGCTGGATAGACGAGAACGCTCACAATATTAATTTGTAAATTGCTAAAAATAGCAACTACTTTTCCGAGAATACCAGGTTCATTCTTCACTTGAATTTCAATTTGTGAACTAGGCTGATGTGCTCCTGTTAATTTCACTAATGTGTGCAGTACTGTAGATTCGGAAATAATGCCTACTAGCTTTCCGGCCTTTGTAACAGGGAGACAGCCAATTTTATTTTCAAAAAATAAAGTAGCAATTTCCTCAACGAAATCAAGAGGATGGCAAGTCATGACAGGGTGTTTCATAATAAGTTCGAGCGGTTGCTGTAGCATATCGAGTGAAACTTGTTCATCAAGAATTGATGGACTTGCATCTCTTACATCCCGGTCAGAAATAATGCCTACTACGTGATTATTTTGATCGACAATTGGAATGTGCCGAATGCCTTTTGTACGTATCGTTCGGATTGCTGTTTCAATTGTATCGTTTGGATGTAGTGTCACTACATTTTGATTCATAATTTCTTCTACAATCATTCCAGTTGCCCCCTTTATTAATACATAAAACGATTGTGAAAACGTAGACGATCAAATGCTTGAATAGAATCCGTATCAACGCGTTTACCGATGCGAACCATTAAACAGTTGGCAGGATGTGAACATATTTCAGGATCATCTGTAGCCATCCATTGTAACCCACCAGCATTCATCATCTTTTCCATTACTTTTCGGTATTCCCAAACATTTAAGCCTGTTTGTTTTAAATCCCAGTGCCAATAATATTCAGTCGTTAATATAATGTAATCTTCCATATGATCGTCCATCATTGAAACTTCTAATAAGTTTTTTCCGACAGAGCAACCGCGAAAGGCTGGGACAACTTCAATCGCCCCGAGTTCAATTAAGTTTTCAATTTTTCCTTCTGACCATCGCTCGAGCGGATCAGGATATAAGTATGTAACATATCCAACGATCGTTTGGTCATGTCTAGCAATAATGAGACGAGCTTCTGGTAATTTAGAAATTTCGACAATTGCTTTATATTGCTGCTCGGCAGGACGAAACGCAATTAAGTCTGGATGAAATTCATACATTTCAAGATTATGTGTAGAGACAGGACCTTCAATAATTAAAGTACCTTTCGCTGTTTTTAAGTTTCTGGCATTATATATTTTTTTATGAATCAATTTATTGCTCACCACCTTGAGGGTTTGTGAATCTATTAATATCGTACTTTATAATATATGCGATGTGAATCGAATTTTGTCATTAAAAATTTGTCTAAAAATCAACAAAAATACTGAAAATTTTAAATAATGTCATTATAATAGATAATAGAATACATAGGAGGGGGATGTAAAGTATGAAAGTGGAAACGCTTCCTGTCATTAAAGGAGAAAATAATTTGCCGAATTATGAAGAGGCATACGCGAATTTTAACTGGGAAGAGGTTAATAAAAACTTTACTTGGAATGAAACTGGCCGAGTAAATATGGCGTATGAGGCAATTGATAAGCATGCGAAATCCGATCGAAAGAATAAAGTAGCACTTTATTATCAAGATGGATCGCGAAAAGAGAAATATACGTTTAAGGAAATGAAGGATTTTTCTAATAAAGCAGGAAATGTCCTGAAAAACTATGGCGATGTTGAGAAAGGCGATCGCGTTTTTATTTTTATGCCGCGTTCCCCAGAATTATATTTCGCACTTCTAGGTGCAGTGAAATTAGGGGCAATTGTTGGACCATTATTTGAAGCATTTATGGAAGGCGCGGTACGCGATCGTTTAGAAGATAGCGAAGCGAAGGTGTTAATTACAACTCCTGAATTGTTAGAGCGCATACCATTAAATGATTTACCAGCTTTAAAAACGGTCTTTCTTGTTGGAGACAATGCAGAAGAAGGCGGTAAAACTGTAGCGTTCAATCCTTTATTTGAACAAGCTTCAAAAGAATTACATATCGAATGGTTAGGCCGTGAAGACGGTTTAATTCTTCATTACACATCTGGTTCTACTGGTAAGCCAAAAGGCGTCCTTCATGCGCAAAACGCAATGGTTCAGCATTATCAAACAGCGAAATGGGTATTAGACTTAAAAGAAGATGATGTATATTGGTGTACAGCTGATCCTGGCTGGGTAACTGGAACAGCTTACGGTATTTTTGCACCGTGGTTAGTGGGGGCATCAAATGTTATTTTAGGCGGGAGATTTAGTCCAGAAGCGTGGTATGAAGCGTTACAAGATTACGGTGTAACAGTTTGGTATAGTGCACCAACAGCGTTCCGTATGTTAATGGGAGCTGGACAAGATGCAATTAAAAAATATGATTTATCACAAGTGCGTCACGTATTAAGTGTTGGTGAGCCATTAAATCCAGAAGTAATTCGCTGGGGTATGAGCGCATTTGGACTTCGTATTCATGATACGTGGTGGATGACAGAAACAGGTGGACAAGTTATTTGTAACTATCCTTGTATGGAAATCCGTCCAGGTTCAATGGGTAAACCAATTCCAGGTGTGAAAGCAGCGATTGTTGATAATGAAGGAAATGAAGTGCCTCCATACACAATGGGGAATTTAGCGATTGGTAAAGGTTGGCCAGCTATGATGCGTGGAATCTGGAATAACCCACAAAAATATGATTCTTACTTCATGCCGGGAGATTGGTACGTATCAGGTGACTCAGCTTATATGGACGAAGATGGATACTTCTGGTTCCAAGGACGTATTGATGATGTAATTATGACGTCAGGTGAGCGCGTTGGTCCGTTTGAAGTAGAAAGTAAATTAATCGAGCATGCTGCGGTTGCAGAAGCCGGTGTAATTGGTATTCCTGATCCAGTACGCGGGGAAATCATTAAAGCATTTATCGCGCTTCGCGTGGGATACGAACCGTCTGATGAATTAAAAGAAGAAATTCGTCAATTTGTAAAGAAAGGTCTAGCAGCTCATGCAGCGCCAAGACAAATTGAATTTAGAGATAAATTACCGAAAACGAGAAGTGGTAAAATTATGCGCCGCGTATTAAAAGCGTGGGAATTAAACTTACCAACAGGCGATTTATCGACGATGGAAGATTAAGAGAGAAAGGTCTGAACGATGATACGTTCAGACCTTTCTTTTTTGTGTTATGATAAACTTATATATACGTGTCGGAAGGGGAGAAGGAAATGAACACAGAAAAAGAAAAGATGATACAAGGGGAAATGTACATACCGGCTGATCCCGTTTTAGTAAAGGACAGGGAGCAAGCTCGTATATTAACAAGAAAGTTAAATGAAACATCAGAAGTAAGATTAGAAGAACGTAGTGCAATCGTAAAAGAACTATTCGGAACGACTGGAGATAACATTCATATTGAATCTTCTTTTAGATGTGATTATGGCTATAACATTCACGCTGGTGAAAATTTTTACGCGAATTTTGATTGTACGATTTTAGACGTATGCCCAGTTACAATCGGAGTGAATTGTATGTTAGCTCCAGGAGTTCACATTTATACAGCAACGCACCCACTTGATCCGGTGGAGCGCATAAGCGGATCAGAGTACGGAAAACCAGTAACAATTGGCGATAACGTATGGATTGGCGGAAGAGCGATTATTAATCCGGGCGTAACAATTGGACATAATGCAGTCATTGCATCTGGAGCTGTTGTAACGAAAGATGTACCGGATAATGTAGTAGTGGGCGGGAATCCTGCGAAGATTATTAAAAAAATAAAATAATATTTGAACGAAGTGCCTTCCTCGTCTGTATACATTTATGAAAGAATAGATGAGGGAGGCTTTTATATGTCTAATAAGTTACTTCTTACTTTTGCTTTAATTGGAATTATAGTCGTATTTTCTTGTGGTCTGTTATTACCGATGCCGATTGGATTTAAAGTTTCAATGATTACAGCTGGAGTTATGATGATTGTTATGTTTTCAATCATTATTCCGTTTGATAGAAAATATATAGTGCGGAAAAAAGGATATAAAATTGATTTTACAAAAACAAAAGTGTATTTTCGCTGGAATGTATTTGATACTATCTCGGCCAGTCTTGCAGTGTATGCATGCATATGTGTGCAAGCATTAAACATTTTAGTTTCAACCGGCCATACAATTCAAAACCCATATGTTCAATTTTTTACGAATCAATCACAAGTGTGGATTATTGTCGCAAGTGTATATTTAATTTCCCGAATTTCATTAACGTTAAAAGGAATAAAGGAGATCAAAAATCATGGCGCAGATTGGGATTGAGGAGGAGCTCATGCTTGCGTATCAAAGTGGAGATAAGCAGGCTGGGGAAAAACTATACGTTTTATTGAAACCAGCGCTATATACATTTTTGTATCGTTTTAACCGAGATGAACAATTAAGTAGCGACCTTGTGCAAGATACGTTTTTGACGTTAGAACGCAAGAAACATATGTATGAAACCGAAAAAGGAAAAATAAAAACGTATTTATTTCAAATTGGTTATCGTCTTATGATAAATAAATTGAATAGAAGAAAGAAATGGCGTTCTCTTTTACCGTTTTTAGTGCCGATTCAGGAAAAGGAGTTTTCCCATGAAGACCGTCTTACAGTAAGAGAAGCAATTTTGAAAGTTCCTGAAGAGCAAAGAGCTGTTCTCATTCTTTCTTATTATCATGATATGCAGCAAAAAGAGATTGCAGATGTATTAAATATTCCTATTGGAACAGTGAAGTCGAGACTCCATAATGGGATAAAGAAATTGAAACAATTGCTGGAGGTGGATGAAATTGAGCGAAAATCCCTTTAAGAATGAATATAAATTAAAGCAGCATTTAGATAGTGACCATGTAGAAATACCGGATTTTCCGAAAACGGTAAGTCGCTTCGATCGATTACTCGGATTTCTTGCTTCTCCAGCGAAAGATCCTGTGGAAGCGACGATTGGGAATGATTTATCGGTTTTGTTTCATATATCATTATTAGTCGGTGTCCCAGTTCTTTCTCTTATTACGATACTCCTTGCGACGTTGTAAAGGATTGGGAAGGAGAGAAACCCTACCTCTATTTGACATGCCTATATAAATGATGGTATAAAGAAAAGTATATGAATAATTGAGCGTGGAAAGGGAGAAGTAGTGATCATTTCCCTGTTTTAGAGAGCTGATGGTCGGTGAAAATCAGCACATAGATGATCGCGAATTACGCCCCTAGAGCATCTTTTTTCGATTGAGTTATATTCAAAAGGGAAAAGACGGTGCTAAGCCGTTATGTAAATAAGGTGGTAGGCTTTTTTGTCTGCAACTAGGGTGGTAACGCGATGATCAAAATCGTCCCTTATTTGAAGGGGCGATTTTTTTATGTTTTCAACCTTCACGCCAGTAATGAACTTAAAGGAGAGTATGTAGGATATGGGTATTTTACAAGATCTTGAATTTCGCGGGCTAATTAATCAGCAAACAGATGCTGAGGGATTAGAGCAATTATTAGAAAAAGAAAGCGTTAAATTATACTGTGGTTTCGACCCGACAGCGGATAGCTTACATATTGGTCATATGTTACCAGTATTAATGTTACGTCGTTTCCAATTAGCTGGTCACCAACCAATCGCACTTGTTGGTGGTGGTACTGGTATGATCGGTGACCCAAGTGGTAAAAAAGCAGAGCGTACATTAAATACGAAAGATACAGTTGCTTACTACACGGAAAGCATTAAAAACCAACTTTCAAACTTCTTAGAGTTTGAAAATGTGGACAACCCAGCAACGATGGCTAACAACTATGACTGGCTTGGTAACTTAGATGTAATTACATTCTTACGCGATATCGGTAAAAACTTCGGTTTAAACTATATGTTAGCAAAAGATACAGTAGCATCTCGTTTAGAAACTGGTATTTCATTTACTGAGTTTAGTTACATGATTTTACAATCATACGACTTCTTAAACTTATACCAACAACACAATTGCCGTCTTCAAATCGGTGGTAGTGACCAATGGGGTAACATTACAGCTGGTCTTGAATTAATCCGTAAATCAGAAGAAGATGCGAAAGCATTCGGTTTAACAATTCCACTAGTTACAAAATCTGACGGTACGAAGTTTGGTAAAACAGAGGGCGGCGCAATTTGGTTAGACCCAGAGAAAACAACTCCTTACGAGTTCTACCAATTCTGGATCAATACAGATGACCGCGATGTAGTTAAATACTTAAAATACTTCACATTCTTATCTCATGAAGAAATTCTTGAGCTTGAGAAGCAAGTAACTGAAGCACCAGAAAAACGTGCAGCACAAAAATCATTAGGATCTGAAATGACAAAACTTGTTCACGGCGAAGAAGCGTTAGAGCAAGCAATTAAAATTTCAGCTGCATTATTCAGTGGCTCAGTAGCAGAACTTACTGCAAGCGAAATCGAACAAGGATTCAAAGACGTACCATCTGTAGAACGTACTGCAGAAGATACGGTATTAATCGACTTACTTGTAGAAAGCAAAATCTCTCCATCTAAACGTCAAGCACGTGAAGATGTAACGAACGGTGCAATCTACGTAAACGGTGAGCGTACACAAGCGTTAGACTATGTTGTAACAGAAAACGACCGCATCGAAGGTAAATTTACAATCATTCGCCGCGGTAAGAAGAAATATTTCTTAATTCGTTACTAATCAGAAACGAATGTAAAACAAATAGTACCCCGAATGGTAGGCTGAAAAGTCTATCGTTCGGGGTTTTTATGTATGCATTTAAATTGCCTCATGATTTCTTTTAAATAGAATATGAAGAATTAATACGAGCATGTAAAGTAAGCTAATTAGCATAACAACAAATGCTGTTGGATAAAATTTTGCTGCATATATAAAGAAATCGATTTGATAAATATCTTGGTAATTTGAAACGGTGCCTTTAAAGTAATTCGTAAACTTAGCACTATATTTCCATTCATCAGGATAATCTATCAAATTACTCCCTTGATACCAACTCATAAGTGCTGAAGTAATAAACAGCATACATGCACTGCCCAATTGAACCATTTGGTTTATTGTCAAAACGAATCGACCTCCTATTTTATGGTTATTATAGCGTGCATTCGTATTCCTGTAACCTTTTTGTTGTAATCTCCTTTTCGAGTTCATACGGAAATCACATGTAAGCGGTATGATAAACGTATAACAAATAGAAAGGAGTGGTAAAACGAAATGTCACTAGAAGCGCTCATTATTTTTTCTTTGCTAAATGCAGGACAGCTTGCAGAGAACACGAAGGTTGATATACATAAAGAGCAGAAAGATGCTTATGTATATGTTCAAAAAGAGGAAAATAAATAACTTTATTTTATATATAAAAATGAAGGCTGTTTGAAGTAACTGTTTAGTTGCTTTAAACAGTCTTTTTTAGCTAGAAAGAATAAATCTGTCTAAGGATGTCGTCGATAAATCAAAGAGAAAATGTCGTTATTATATGCGTAGTTTTAACTGTAATTATTAGATGTAAATTAAAAAAGTCTTTTTTAAAAAATAAAGGGGGTGTGAAATGTCTACGAAAATCTATAAATTATTACATAATAAAAGCCACAACTCATATGAGTGTGACTTAAATGTTTTTATTCAGCTTCAGCCTCGAAGCGTAAAGTGATTAAAACTCAAATGAAACCATAAGATATCTAGCAGGATTTATTTTCCTAGATTTGAAATTGTTATATCAATTTTGTTTCTTTTTGCAGTGTTTAAAGCGTTGCTTAGTAAATCTAAAAAAATTGTACCTGTTGGAGTAGCATGATAATTGGCTAAACTAGTTATTTTATTAGGGATTTTATTTCCCCAAGGTGGCTGTTTTTCCATGTGCTCAATATCCCAAATGACTTCTGCAGGAGGTAATTCACTTAAAATTTTTCTTATCTCTTCTACATTTTGAAGTGCTTCTTCTGTGTCCTCCCAACGTAACTTGTCGAAATATAAATTCTTCATTAATAGTGGGTACTTAGTGCCCCAACCTTCAGACTCTGTATGATATGACATGGTTGAAAAAAAGCTATGTAAAAAATCAGGGTGTCCTGTTTCATAGAAAAATATATCTACTTTAAATCCTACTGCCATTAATATCAATCCTCTCGCTTAAATATTACGTTTTTGATGAATAATTACATAGACCAATAAAAAGAAGAACGTTTACCCTCAATACAAGGCGTTCTTCTTTTTTCTTTTATTCTTCGTCTTCAAAATCACGTAAGTTATTAAGCAATTCTGTGAAAGAGGAACAAACAGGGTAAATTGCTTCTTCCATCTCTTCTTCTTCGTGGTCCCAAAATACAACAGTTGGAGCTTCGAGATTATTTCGGTAATCAAAGCATAGAAGGTTACCAAACGGGTCTCTAGCAAAAGGGTATACTTTATCAACTAATCTATCTTTTATACCTTCATAGTTTTGGACAATCGAATATTTATCTTCTATATGAAGAGTTAAGAGGTCACTGAATACATTTTCATCTTGTCCTGGTACATCAAATACTTTTGGGTTAGGGTATCCCCCGTCATATTTCTTCACGCACGCAACAAAATCGTTGGGTAATTTAATATTAAAATATTGTTCTATCTTTTGGATTTCTTCGTCTGTAACTGGTGTTTTACTCATAAAGGACCATGTAATATTGTTCATTTTTGCCACTCCTTATTTATCGCTATCTTTTCCCCAAATTCTATATCCACCTGTATGACCAGTATCGTGATGTATCTGATAATCTACAAGTTGCATTCTACCAGTATCTTGATGGTGATGCCATGTGTAATGCTTTGGTGTTTCACCTTGTTTAAACATTTGAATTTCTTCTTTCGTAAATTTTGAAGCTAAATCAGGGTCTTTTATTATTTGTTCGTATAATGCTTTACTACATTTTCTAAAATGTGTTGGTCTAGATTTTTTGAAGTCTGCCTCTTTGAGGATTACCTCACCCTTAGATTTAAAAATAGGGAACCCATCTGCATCATACGGAATACCTGTAACAGGATGTTTGTCTCCTGCCAACTCACCTTTTCTTAATCTTATTGTCTTAGGGCCATTTGGACCTTCATAAGTATATGGAGCTGCTTTCTGCAAATACTGTTGGATACTTCCAACTCCTGCATATGAGAAAGGAGTTCCAGGTATGAATTCATAGTTATTTAATATATGCAATGCATTTCTGTATGCAGAGGAGTTTGTTAGAAGCGATTTTCCTTTTGTAAGACTTGTAACAGCTGCTACTTTTCCTACTTGTCCAACTTTATCCAGACCTTTGCTACCAATAAAACCAGTGAGTAGCGAAGTGACTGCATAAGCTGCATAATGTTCTCTGCTTTCCATATCCCCATTCCAAAATTCATTCATGAATGAATCTGATAAAGCATTCCATGCAGCGGGAAGTGTTTCCTCATAGTTTACAATCGCATCCCGCATATTCAACCAGGTCTCTTTATCTCCCAAAGTAACAAATCCGTCCCATGCGTCTACAACGCCATCTACTACACCAGTGGAAATACCAGTCCAGGCATCGTTCAAATCCTTTTTATTTCTATCCCAAAAGGATTGTTCTGATTGTGGTGGGATTTTGCCGCACATTGCACCTTCTTCAATTGAATTATCAGCCTGACGCTTCCTATCTTCTGTAATTGCTTGGATAGAAGTCACCCATTCCATATTCAACCCTTGTGTACTAAATGTACCACTTGCAGGACTAAAACCTTTTCCACTTTGGACTTCTGCAAGACCTGTTGCAATACTAGCAGCTAATTGAATTGCTGTACTGTAGTTATTGCTAGATGTTTGGTTGAACTGATACAAATGATCTAACTTTTCTTGAAGTTTGCGCCTCATGGCAATAAAAAGATTTACCATAGCGTCCATACCTGGGATTGGCATAGCTTGACTGATAGCTTCCATACTTGCCTTCATTCGGTCAATTTCTCGAATTTGTTCTAATATTTCTTGTTCGATTACATCTGTCGAAGCGACCTGTGATTGAAATTGATTTGGAAAGGCATCATTCTGACGAATTAGTTCTTCACACAAATAAATGATTCCTTGTGCTAAAGGACGAAAAGTTTCTGCAAAGAATGCCTTTGCACTGTCATATGTTTGCCCTTGTAGAACAGTATCACTGGTGAAAGCATCAATCGACTGAATAGCTTGTTCCATACCTTGAATAGTAGCGGTACAGAAAGCATTCATACTTTGTGTTTGAGCCTGTACTTCTCCCAGATACATATTTAAAGACATGAACTTTCCCTCCCCTTTACAAGGAAATAATACCAATTTAAGGGGAGGGTTGTAAATGGAATATTCTCATAAATTAATGATCAAAGAGGTACTTGTTCATTAAGTTCTTTAATCTCATTCGGATGCTCGGGTGATGCAGGGGTTTTTAAGGTTGAATGTAAATAGAAAAGGGGAAGGTATAGTTTATGTACAAAAGAATACGTTGTAAAAATAATATTAACAAAAGGGGAGTATAGGAAAGAAAAATGAGTTATGGGATAGAGCGTAGTATGTTTCCGGTGTTAGAAGAAGAGGGGAATTTTTATTAATGTGAATAAAAAATTGATGAAATTCTAGAGAGAGGGTTAATTTTTATTAACTATAGACTTGCAGTTCTTTTTTATTTTGTTACATTGTTCCGTTTCTATACATATACCGGCTATATTCAATAAAAAAAGCCCAGGCCCCTTGATAAACAAGGTTCCTAAGGCTTTTAATAATACTCTTTGCAGAGTACCGAGATTAACGAGAGTAGAACTCGATAGTATTAAAAAGCCTTATTATATCAGTGTTTGGAGTAGGTTTATTATTAACTAGCCCCAAATTTAGCCCCACTTTCTGCTAAGCTTTGACTAAATAACTCTACTGACATAGATTCCATTTCCTTTAATACATGGCCATAAATTTCATAAATCATTTGTGGAGTATTCCCTAAACGTTCGGCAATTACTTTCACATTTAAACCTTGATTTAATAATATGGTGCAATGTGTATGACGTAAGCCATGTATTGTTATCGAAGGAAGGTTTGTTTTATTTAATACTCTCCTAAATGCATATAGGACACTGCTATCTGTTATAGGTTTTCCAGTTTGATATGATGTAAATACAAAAGATTCATCATGTAGTTTATATCCAAAAGACAGCATTGTTTCCATGCACCATTTCCGATAGACCTTCAATTGATTTACTAATACATCATCTATTAGAATTGTTCTATAGCTATTTTTTGTTTTGGGTGATCGTACACCTTTATTATCCCTGGTACGTTCAATAGTAATTGTTTTTTTATCAAAATCGATGTTTTTCCATTGCAAACCACAAGTTTCGCCTCTACGAATTCCTGTGTATGCAACGGTTAATAAAAATGTATAGTTTGTGGTGTTTTCTTCTTGTTTCGCTACTTTTAAAAATTCAACTAATTGCTCAGGTGTGAAATAATTGTTGTTTTCGTCTTTAACAGTTTCTTGGCTTGAAAGTTTAATTTTTGTGAAGCGATTACGAGACAATATTTCATCTTCTACAGCTGCGTTAATAGCGATCTTGAATAGGGTGTGAAATAAATGAACTGTACTTGGCTTATATTTCTTTTCAAGTACATTCAAAAATTCTCTCTTATATGTGGTTCTATCCAATGTTTGCAACTTGTAACGGCCAAGTAATGGTTTCATTTGTAAGCGAATAGCCATTTCACGTTGCGCTCGAGAGGTTGGTTTCCAACTATTTTTATGAGTGTTATACCAAATATCTAACCATTCCCCAATGGTCATTTGATCATGTTCGACTTGTTTAGATTCGCCACGTAGTGTTGCAGCCTTCACTTCTAATAGTGATTTTAGGGCTGCTTTTTCTGTTTTAAACCCACTTTTTTTCTTCTCTTTACGCTTTCCAATGTTGTCATAATACTTATGACGGTACATCCATAGTTTTTCATTCTTTGCATTGAAATAATAGTATATTTCCGGTTCTTTTGCTGATTTGTGTAACTTCACCATTACCATTCCTTTCATTGCTTTGGCTGGCGTATGCATAGGAATGGATAAGTGTTAATTAAGGCTACTAATCTTTGGCATGATTAGATGAATCTTTCTTCAGGAATGCAAACCTATTTTTTAATTCATTATATTCTTTCTCGATTTTTTTCATCTGAAGGATAGCTTACTTCAAGTTTTCAAATAGGACATCTAACATTTTTGTAGCTAATTTCCTGTTTTCTTTAGTCAATGCTTTACCATTAAAGTAAACATTACTTTGCTCTAGAATTTCTTTTATGTCTGGATATTCATGTCTACGGTAATCTTCTGCTGCATAAGATTTATTTTCTGCTTCTTTTTCCTCCAGTTTTATGGAATGAAAAAATGTTTCCATTTCACTCAAGTTAAATCTTAGCTCTGCTATGCGTCTTTCTAGGAGAACTTTCCTCGCATACAAATTCTGTTTTTCTTCTTCAGAATCACATTGTTGCAGTTCTTTTTCAATTGCATTCAATTCGTTAACATTCATTGCATAGGATGCTTCGTCAGATTTTATCTGTTCTTTGTTTATATATCCTGCTTTTATCATTAAATCGGTGTATCCGACGTTTAATACTTTAGACAATTCAGTTATTGTTTTTGCGTTAGGAGTATTTGTGCCAAGCTCCCACATTCTTATTGTACTTTCAGCTTTTCCAAGCTTTTCAGCGAGTTGTTTTTGCGTAAATTTGTTGCTTTTCCTTAATTCTTTTATTTTCTCTCCGAATGTAGATGGTTTCATTTTTTTTCACCTCTCATATAGTACATATCCTTATTAAAGCATCCTATAAGGTGATTAGCAAGAAAAAACAGCATAATAAATGCTTGACAGCATTTCAGATGCTGTGATAAGTTATAAGCATAGTAAATGCGGAAAGGTGGTGCGAGTGAAAGTGACTGTACGACTTAAAGTATTTAGACAAGAAATTAGGCTAACTCAGCAGCAAATGGCTAATTCTATAGGGGTATCGCTGTCGATGTATGAGAAAGTCGAGCGTGGAAGTATTAAGGCATCAAGGAACTTTATAGATGCTTTAAAACACACATATCCTCACATTGATATCAATTATATTTTTTTTTGGTATTAAACAGCATTTTAGATGCTGTTTTGATAGGTGGAGATTAGAAAAAAGAGGGGGGAATAACAGTGCTTCCTGCAAATGTGCAAGTGAATATTGATGAAAAAGCTATTAAGAAATACATACTTCAGCAGATAGATCAACAACTTCATGAAACATTATTGATGATCGATCTTGAAAAATTAGTAGTTATTACATCAATGAGTAAGAGATTCCTAGAAGATGAGATTTTATCTGATCCACGTATGAGATTAATAGAGCGACGTCGCAACAGAAAACGTTGGTGGTTCTATAAGCAAGCTCTTGAAGTAATAACAGAAATTGTAGATGAATGGTAAGCAACAACGCTTTGGCTGGCGTGTGCATAGGAAACAAAGTCCATAAAAGATTAGGTGGATAATACTTATTAATTCAAATTGCTTGATATTTTGTAGCAACGTCGATTTTGAAACAATTGAGGTGAATAGGTTAATGAAAACTGCTGAAATACGTGAAGACAAGTTACATGTGATTTTAGAAAAAGCGGAGAACGGTGATCCAAAAGCAATCAAAGTTTTAAGAGAAATTAATCGAATATTAAAGCAAGTATGATGGTTCCTTTTAAAAACATTATTAAGAGAAAAGGAGGTGAGAAAGTGTTATCTACTATAACATCACATAAAGAAAAAATAGAGCTTAAATATGACAGGTTAATAGATATAACTAGTTTTAAATCCCTTACTAATACCAATGCATTTAACGAAAAAATATCATATGGAGAGTTCTTAAACAGGATAAGCGATCCTATGATAACTACCAAAAAAGGAAATGCAGGCGGGTTTGTAGGAGGGTATGTTCAAAATAAAAGAAATAAAGAAAATGTTAAAAGCAGAAGCATAATATCGATTGATATAGATGAAGTGCCACAAGGTTTAAATGTTTGGGAGAACATTGAGGGCTTTACAAATTTCGCGGTTGCTATGTATTCAACACACAAACATACAAAAGATGATCCGCGGTACAGAATCATCATACCTTTGCTTTACGACATTGAGCCGGAACACTATGAGGAGGTTACACAATATTTAGTTGGCATTCTCCAAATGTGGATAGATGAAAGTTCTTACCAATTTGAACGACACATGCACTATCCAACATGCAGTAACTCTAATGATTACGAATTTTATTATCAAGACTTACCCTTTTTTGATGCAAGTTTTCTTACAAAACAGCATGAAGAAATTAAGACGTTTAAAAAGAATGAAAAAGTGGACCCACGCACAAAGCAAAACTGGATTGGGGCATGGACAAATATTTATTTCGTTACGGACGTTTTGAACAATTTCTTATCTGATAAATATGAGCCATTTAGAAACAACAGATATATCTATATTGATGGCAGCACTAAAGGTGGATTAATTATTTATGATGGTGACACACATGCGCATAGCAATCATTCAACAGACCCTATAAGCGGTAAGAACGTAAACAGTTTTGACTTATATAGGCTACATAAATTTTCCCACCTAGATAACGGCACGGAGGATATGAAGGACAAGCCTAGTTATAAAGCTATGATTGAGCATTGTAAGAAAGACGAAAAAGTGAGGGCGTATTACGAGGAACATATAAGTGGTGGACAAGGCATTCATAAACAAGAAGAACCAAAAGTACAAAATGAAATAGATTTTAAAAGAAATAGCAGAAATAAAATTCTTGTTAAAGCTGAAAATACTAAGAAGTTATTAGATTCAATGGGCATAGAGGTTTATTACGATGTTATAAGAAAACGTGAATACTTATCATCCCTAATTTTATATTTTGATGGTGAAATAGCAGATCATCATGCGCAAGGGATTATAGAAGAAGCTATTGATATGGATTATTTCATAACAAAGGATAAACTAATTGACCATCTTTTATATTTAGCTAGCTGTAATAAGAAGAACAAAGTAGCTGAATATTTCTTAAACGTATCTAAGAAATGGGACGGAAAGAGTCGTATCGAGGAAATTTTCACCACATTAAACGCTAGATCAGATAGAGAATTAGGAATTGCATATTTAAAAAAATGGGCAATCCAAGCTGTTAAACTTGCATTTAACGAAAATGGGAAGATGAATCAAGAATTTGTACTTGTCCTTCAAGGTTCTCAAGGTTGTGGGAAAACATTCTGGTTCAAGTTGTTATTTAACTCACTAGGTGATGATTATTTTAAAACAGGTAAAAGACTTAACCCAGAGAATAAAGACAGTGTAATCGAAGCAGTAAGCAACTTTGCTGTTGAGTTAGGTGAGTTAGATTCCACAATGAAATTTGAACAGGCGGCACTAAAAGCATTCTTTACAGAGAATGTTGACGAGTTTAGACGACCATATCAGAGGTTATCAGTTAAATATCCGAGGATGACAGTATTTTTTGCAACTGTTAATGACGATGAATTTTTGAAAGATAAGACAGGAAATAGACGATACGCTGTAATAAACGTAGGCGATAAGATAAGTGACTTAAAAGCGATTGATATTGACCAGTTTTGGGGAGAAATCGCCACAATGGCGTTAAAAAATGCTTCCCACCTTCTTACTAGTGAAGAAGCACAGAAACAAAAAGAACACAACGAAGAAAGTGAACTGCAGACACATGAAGAAATTGAAATTTTAAGTGGATTTTCTTGGGGTACATCTAAAGAACTGTGGACGTGGAAGAGCAGTAAAGTTATTTTCAAGGAATTGGATTTAACTAAGAATACGAAAAATGCAGCTATAGCACTTAAGAAGTACGGTGCAGTAAGAAAACAAAAGGGTAAAGACAGAGAAAGAGGATGGATAACACCGCCTTTTGCTGGTAAACCTTCATGTTAATAGAGTGAACAGGTAATTGTTATGGTGAACACAAGCGAACACGTAGGTGAACAGGTAAAACACAAGTTGCTGTTCTACCTTTAAACCCAGTCATACCAATGGATAGAGGGAAAAGCGAACACCATGAACACCATAATCTATATAAAAGTGTAAAAGTAAGAATATAGAGAAGTAGGTAGAGAGAGTAGCAGAAAGAATTCATAGTTTGTTACTTTTGCCGATTTCTGGTGTTCATAGTGTTCGCCTTGCCGCAAACCTAGTCATATCAAGGTTTTGGGGTAGAACGTTTACATTAAATATGTGTTCACCTTGGTGTTCACTATTAATCTAGATGCTGTTCACCCAGTGTGAAGGTGCGTGTGAGGTTACTTTTTCGGATACAAACTAAAAAAATGGAGGTAAGTCAATGGCAACTAAAAAAGCTCCAATCGTATTAGCAATTGAACGTGATGAAAAAGGAAATCTTAGTACATGGTGTCAATACTGTAGAAAGTTTCATCATCACGGAACAGGTGAAGGACACAGGGATGCACATTGTTTTGAGGAAGATAGTCCATATATTCGTACAGGTTATGTCCTTAAGAAGATGAAACTATCGGGTAGAGAGGTTGTTACAAAGAGCGAACCTAAGTAGGTGATACGTAATTGGTTTGCCTTAAAGATTATCAAATGTTAGAAGAAGAAATCGCTTATTTGGAATACAAGTTTAATAGAATACATGCTGAATTAAAACGTCAGAGTAAATGGGGGAAAGATATATTATCAATTAATACAGGCAATGAAGAAACAGAAAAGATACTGGATCAACTTAAGAAGAAGCTCACATTTAAGAAAGAACAATTGCAACAGCTCGTTGACTTAGTGAGTAATTTTAAAAACTTAGAACAACAGATACTTAAGCTGAAATATATTGATGGAATGACGTTGGAAGGCATAGGAACCAAATTAAATTACAGTACGCACTATATTAAAGTGAAACATGCTGAGATTATGAGAAGAATCAAGTTTGCAGAGAGATTAAAGGCAGGAGGATAAAGAACTGTGGAAGGAAAATAAAATATTTTAAAAACTATTTAATTAATTAAACAAGAATTGAATTGTTCATTTGTAAACAAAAATTAAAAATAAATTTTTCTATAATACCCCCCGGGTAAAATATAGAAACAATTTTGCTGGGGGACCAGGCAACGCGGGGGGGAGATTTGTCTTTTTATTTTTTGCTTTTCGCGCGCGGAAAATAGAAAAAAAGGCCTAAAAAAGATGCTTTCCTATTTTTTTAGGAAAACATTTATGTTTTTAATCGGTAAATTAAATTGTTACTTATGAACCTATAAACCGCATGAAATCAACGTTTGTTTCGTTAAATTCAGATTATCACAACTCAAATATACACGTCAAATAGTGATTTTCATTTTAAAAAAATAATAAAACAAGTGATGAAAGGGTGATGAAAGTATGATTTCAAATGAAGACAAAAAACAAACAGCTTATGAAATGTATAAAAGCGGAAAATACTCGTTTAAAGAAATCGCAGCAGAATTAGAAGTCAAAGAGAGTACGCTAAACAATTGGCGTCACCGTTACAAGTGGGTAGAACTATTGGCAAATGTAGATCGTCAAAAGCTTTATGATTTACTGATGTCTAAATTGAAAGATAAAGGTCTAGAAAACGAAATGCAATTCGTAGACATGGTGAATACGTACATGAAATTTTTCGATATCAAAAACAAATTGATTGAAGATATTGAAGAACGCGGCGTATCTGTAATGGGTGTAACGGGATCAGTCAAAAAGAATGATTCTATTTCAGAATTAACAAAAGTTATCACGTCTATGTCAAAGTTGCTGGAGTTTTTAGGTATCAACATTGAAGAAGCTGAAGACGATGAAGAACTTGATATATAAATAATAATATAACAGGAGGTCATGAAAACATGGCACATTTAGAAAATAGTTTAAAATTGAAAGAATTATTTTATCAACGAATCAAAACAGAAGAAAGAAGCCTTCCAATCCTGGAAAAGCTAAAATTAGCAGAAGAGTGTCAAAGAAACGTTACATCACGCGTCGAATATGACCATATTACAAAGATTGTATTGGAACTAGAAAAAGAGTATGAAGCCGAAAGGAAATTCGGTTACACTCCAACTGTTATTTTTAGCAAAGAAGACAAAGACCAAGCCGCGAAAGTTATCAAGAAAGATATCGCAGCAATGGACAAACGGTATATCGAGTTATGCAAACGAAAAAATGACTTAGAAACGTCTATTGCTGATGAAGTTGCCGCTATTAATGTAGAACTAAATGAAATGCATGAAGCTCACAGAAAGTTAATGCATTGTAACGTGCTTTACGGAAGTTATTACCGCGAACTATATGAAATGGTTACTTCTACGAAATCGGAGGTATTACGATAATGATTACACTATATGAAAAGATTCTATCGGCACGAGAAAGAAAACATGCTTATCATACTTATGATATTGAACTAACGCCACTAACAGATGCAGGGAAAGTATTATTCGGTCGGATGGACTTATTAAAGGAAGAAAGGGACGGACAAGTTGAAAACTGGTTAAAGAATGCTTTATCACGTAACAAAAGCAACTTCAAACCTAATGACAAATATACTTTTTACTATGATGATCCGAACGAATCAGAAGATCAGCGAGTAAATGAAGTATTACGTTATGTAGAAAACAAGATTTATAGAAAATGGGAAACAAGTACAAAATGGGGTAATTTAAAATCTCCTATACTTGGAGTCGACTATTCAGTGAAGATTGAAAAGAGAGTTGACGTGATCGACGAGCCGCAAAAGTCAGGTTCGAGACAAAAAACGTTAAAAAATCCAGCGATTGATGTAGAAGAAAAAGAAGTAACCGATACATTAGTTACTGAAGGTTAACGCTTGAAAAAAATTCAGATGGATTGGAAATTGAAATTATGAGGGAAATGTATACGAATGTTAATGAAGCAGGATTGAAGTTATACAACCTTCTTGATGGGAAGTTAATCTATTCAGAGATAGAACCAACTGTGTATCGTTTGGAGATTGAATAAGGTAGTTATAAATATATTATTCTAACAGAATTAAAATTATTAAAGAACACTGATTAATTAAAATTATGCAGTGTTCTTTTTTATTAAAATAGAATCTGTTCATCCGGCTGAGGAAGAAATGTGAAGAAAATAATAATAAAATAAAAAGTTGTAATATATCAGAATATTATGTAGAATTTTTCTGAGGGGCTTTGTAATTATTTGTAATAAAGAGGAGGGAAAGCGATTGGATTTTAAATATGTACCTACTTTTAGGTACAGAAGCCAAGAAAGAAAAGCTCTTAATTCAACATCTATTAGCAATAAAATTTTACCGTTAATTGAAATTGTTACTGAAAAACCTACACAAAGGAGTAAAAAGGATTCTATAGAACAATTATTAACGGATTTAAAAGATACAAATACAAGTGTGATGATAGACATACCTATGTACATTAGATTACGGAATAATACTATAGGTAATGTTCGAAGATACTTGACACCAGTTTTAGCAGACCCTCAAACTAGAATTGATATTCTAACAGATAGTAGACTTGTAGATAGTGATAAAGTTATCCCTGTGATAACTTATAATCCAAACGATACATATATACCTAACTATCTTGCGCTTCAAAATCAACAACTAAGAAAATATTATAATCAACTTGCTTATAGGATTTACCCAAATGAATTTAGCAATACTATGAAGGAATTAGTCAACATTGTTACAGAAAGGGATATTATAATACTCGATTTAGATGAAACTCCGCACACGCACCCTGCAAATGATAATTTGTATAAAAGTGTACAACAGCTAAGTTCATCAAAAAAATGTAAGAGTGTACTACTAAGATCGGCTATTCCAAGAACTGTTTCAAATGTGAGTTTAAATCACAATGCTATTATTCAAGAGGCTGATAATAGTTTGTTAACTGCTTATAGTTCACTTGGTTTTTCAGCATTTGGGGATTATTGTGGAGTTAAAAAAGATGAATTAACTGATGGTGGGATAATAAGCCCTGGTTATATTAAGTATTCATGGGACGATAATTCTTATTATGGATTTAAAGGTATAAAAGAACAGGCAGATACTTTCGAAAGTATAGTAGCTCCATCTATAGTTTCTTCTCAAGTATGGAGTAGTTTTACGAAAGTGCACAAAGATAATTGTCGAGGATGTAAAAGTATAGATGGAATATACAATAAAATTAAAAAAGGTAAAAGCCAACCTGAGTGGAAAGGTTTCGCATGTGGCCATTACCTTTATACTATGGAGGAATTTTTATAATATACCCAGTAAGGATCAGCTTGTGTTGAAAAAAAAGACTGAATATCCACTGGCATAATTTTTTCAAAGTGATTACAAAGGTATCCCCAATTTTTATTATATCTTTTTTTTAATACCTTCTTATAGAGGGTATTAATTTTTTTATAATTTACTTTCTCGACAATTATTTCTTCTTTTACCTTTTTATTAGAAACAATATTGTCAATTTTACTTGCTTTTATAATCCAATCTAACTCTTTATTTGTTAAAGTTGAAAGTTGTGCTTCTGGTTTCATATTGTCACTTTTTAACGCCTTTTTTCGGAAACTAAATTTACAAACACCATGTTTTAAATTATAGGTAATTATTCCGCAATGCTGCGGGACTAATTCAGTGACCTTTTTTAAATGTGAAGGATGAATAATGACATAAACATACTCAAATACCTTTGAATAGTCTGTAATTTGTTTATGTAATTTATCCAATGTGTCTAGTTCTGTCTTTATTTCATATGCAATAGACTTACCATTAATCCTTCCGATATCTAACCTACTTGAATTTATTTTTAATTCAAATACAGTAATTTCATTAAGGCGATTAAGGTGATTTTTAATAAAATTGTATTTTATGGTAATTTCACCAGGGAAGTATTTCATAACCAACTCATTTATAATAGCGTGACCGACTACTGTTCGTTTAAAGGGTTTTATTTTATCAAATACTTCATTTGGAATTATTTCTTGTATGTTAGTCCAAATTTTAGAATCGAAGTCAAAAGGATTATATGATGAGTAAAGGAGTCGGGAGACCCTCTCTAGTTCATGTTGAGGTAAATTATCTTCTATAATTGTTAAACATTTACGTAACACCTTTCTATCCTCCTTTTCTAAAAGCCTTTCTCATTATAAATTCATTTATGTATTTTTTCTATAAAAAAGTTTTATTAACCTTTAATTT
>NZ_JBALMG010000017.1:0-45852 GCF_036963225.1 Bacillus sp. JJ783
AGGGGATAATATCATAAAATAGACCCTATTAAATAAATAACACTCATTATTTTTAATATCTTTATAGAAAGATACGAAGTTTGTTCTTTCTCCACTTGTGATAATTCGGTTTCCCCGCTCGCAATTCCTTTTTGAAGACAATCTTCACACAAAAATTCTTCATTTATTTTTTTGCCACCATGTATTGTACCCGTTATTTCTTTACACCTTGAACATTTTCGATTTATCATTTTGATATCACTCCAATCAACTATGATTATCTTAATATAATTCGGAATTTACCTTATTATCCCTTTTATGTATTTTATAGAGAAAGGTCGTGTTTTATGATTTCGAAACTCACATTCGGTTCTAAAATAACTACTGTTCAGTATGTATTGTGGCCGAGCTGTTATGCGGTTATTTTTGATCCAACTACTTCAAACATAGCTATCATTCAAAATGGAGAACGTTACTTTTTACCAGGTGGCGGTATGGAAGGTAATGAAACAAAAGAAGAATGTTTGCATCGTGAATTACTCGAGGAATTAGGATGGACAATTGAAATTAAGCAGTATATCGGTAATGCAGCGCGATATTTTTATGCGGAAAAGGAAGATACATATTATTTAAACGATGGATTCTTTTACATTGCGAACATGGTACATAAACAAACTGAAACCTCTGAAGAAGATCATGTTTTAAAGTGGTTACCTCCACTACTTGCTATAGAACATTTACTTCACGATCATCAAAAATGGGCTGTTGAACAAGCGCTTTTATCGCATAAACAAAAAGGATCTCCTTCTATTTGAAAGAGATCCTTTTCACTATTAACTTGCTTTTTTTAAATTGAAAGCTGGCTTCTTCACTCCGCCTTTTTTTACAACATATAATCCGATGAAGATAATAAACCCGCCAACTAATTGCATCATGTTGATTTGCTCTCCAATTGTTACAGCCGCAAAAATAACTGCGAAAAGTGGAACAAGATACATGTATACCATTACTTTCGTTGAGCCAATTTTGCTAATACCGACATACCACATCGCAAGTCCGAAGATTGTCGCAAAGACGATCGAATATGCTAGTGATCCCCAGCTTGGCATATCTACTGGCCATGTTAACGTATTTACATTGAATAAACAATATATAACGAGTGGTACAATTCCAATTAAAGTAGACCATGATGTGACTCTCATTGCGGAGTATTTTGTAATAAGAGGTTGCGCTAAAATTGGATACCATCCCCACGCAATTGCTGCGACTAATCCAATTAAATTTCCGAGCCACGCATACTCATAAGTTGCTCCTCCTGAATGCCCTGTTAATAAAACGAATGCTGCACCAACAAAGGCTACTATTGAACCAATTTGTACTTTCATCGAAAAACGTTCTTGTTTGTGCAATACTGCTAATATCCCTGTAAATATAGGTGACATCGCAATTAATAATGAGGCGTTCGTTGCTGAAGTATATTTCACAGATAGCATAAACATCGTTTGGTACATTGTCGTTCCAACGATACCGACTGCTAATAATCGTAACCAATCTTTTCTTTCAATACGTAATGAGCGTTCCATAATAAATGTAATAAGTAATAATACCGGTGATGCTACTAAAAAACGTAAACTATTAAATTGAATGGATGACATAAATGCCACGCCATACTTTCCAATTGTATAATTTGCTCCCCATACTAATGCAACTGATACTAGGAGCCACTCCATTTGCCATCGTTTCATCCGAATCTCCCCTTCCCTATTTAGCATAGTAAAATTGGCTGGATAAAACACCGTCCAATTGGCTGTTTTTTTACCCAGCCAATTTGCTATACTTGATGTAGTGAAAAGATACGGAGGCGTTTTTTATGGAATGGAAGCTAGATAATGACAGTAAAATCCCTATTTATCAGCAAGTTGTTGACTTTATTGAAAAACGTATTACATATGGAGAACTTCCTCCAGGAAGCTTCCTCCCTTCAGAACGGAAATTAGCTACGCAGTTAAATGTAAACAGAAGCACAGTAACGACTGCTTATAATGAACTTCGTGCTATGGGAATTGTAGAAAGTACGACTGGTAAAGGTACACGTGTAAGTACACATATGTGGGGCGTTTCTCCAACATTAACGCCGAACTGGAGAAATTTCGTAGAAGGTGGTACGTTTTTACCAAACTTACCGCTACTTCGCCATATTCGGGCAGAAGTGCAACAAAATGAAAATATTATAGATTTCGCAAATGGAGAGCTCGGTTGTAATCTTTATCCTCACGATCAACTACAAACGATTTTACGTGAACAACCGTTAACGCATTCATTAAGTTACGATCATCCACAAGGCTATCTCCCGCTAAGACAAGCGGTCGTAAACTATATGAAGGAATATTTAAAAGTTGAGGCGACTGAACAATCCATTATGATTACATCCGGCGCTCAACAAGCACTGCACCTTATCGTGCAATGTTTATTAAATCCCGGTGATGCCGTCGCTTTTGAAAGTCCATCGCACTGTTATTCCCTGCCATTATTCCAATCAGCAGGTATTCGTATTTTCCCATTACCTGTCGATGAACACGGCATTAATCCAGACGATGTACAAGAGCTATATAGAAAGCACCGCATTAAAATGATTTTTTTAAATCCAAATTTCCAAAACCCTACGGGAACAATGCTGCATCCAAACCGTAGAAAAAAACTGTTATCACTTTGCGCAGACTTACGAATCGCGATCGTTGAAGATGACCCGTCCAGTTTACTTACGTTAGAAAATAAACAACCTTGCCCTACTTTAAAATCGATTGATGAAAACGGAACAGTCATTTATGTTCATTCCTTATCAAAAATGATTGCGCCAGGGTTACGAGTTGGTTGGCTTGTCGCCCCGCAGTCTGTAGTCGAGCGATTATCAGACGCGCGTCACCAAATGGAATTAGGAATGAGTATATTCCCGCAGTGGCTTATGCAGCAATTTTTCGAAACTGTACCATTTCAGTCTCATATAGTTCCTTTACGAAAACAACTAGCAGAAAAAAGAGACATTATCGTCCGTGCCCTAAACGAACAACTTCACGATAAAATCTCTTTTTCCAATCCGACCGGTGGTATATACATATGGGGGAAATTAAACGAACCAATAAACGAGAAACAACTCATTATGCAAAGCTTAAAACAAGAAATCGCCTTTATGCCAGGTAGTATTTTCGGCGCGAAAGATGGTTATATACGTTTGTCTTATGGAAAAGTAAATATTGATCAAATTGAGGAAGGTATTTCTCGTTTGCGTGAGGCTATTTTGGTTTGTGAAAAATAACATGAGGTAAAGAGATCTCGTTTGACAAAAGATAAATCTACCATTATTATCAACACGAACCTATTTATAGGAGTGATAAAAATGAAAATTTACATTGATGCAGATGCTTGTCCTGTAAAAGATATTATTATCTTTGAAGCTACGAATGCAGAAATTCCTGTTACCCTCGTTACTAGCTTCTCTCATTATTCTAATGCCCAGCAGCCAAAAGGTGTGGAAACAATTTATGTTGATTCCGGAGCAGATGCTGCGGATTACCGGATTATGCAATTAGCAAAAAAAGAAGATTTAATCGTAACGCAAGATTACGGTCTTGCTTCGCTCGCTTTAGCAAAAGGCTGTATCGTTCTACACCATAAAGGCTATAAGTATACGAATGAAAACATTGACCAACTATTACAAACACGTTATTTAAGTGCAATGGTTCGAAAAAGCGGCAAGCGTACAAAGGGGCCAAAACCATTTACAGCAGAAGATAGAGAGAAATTTAGAGAGCTGTTTAAAAAAGAGATTTCACTCTAGAAATGAACATTCTATTTGTAGGGAAAACTTAGCAAAGAAAAGAAGAGAATATCCAAATGAACATTCTCTTCTTGAGGTTTACCCGTTTTAAAATGAAGGTAAATTATCTAA
Organism: Bacillus sp. JJ783; assembly: GCF_036963225.1. Lineage (NCBI taxonomy): Bacteria > Bacillati > Bacillota > Bacilli > Caryophanales > Bacillaceae > Bacillus > Bacillus sp. JJ783. The sequence continues at coordinate 3,926 of NZ_JBALMG010000017.1, forward strand.
GTTATTCTCTTTCATACCATCAGGTTCACTACGTATAATATCCCTGCCATACTTATGAAATACATCCACATGAGCTAGCTTCCCTGATTTAGCTTCATCAAGAGCAGTAATATAATCTAATTCTCTGCCACTACTTGTTTTAAAAGCAATTAAATCACCTTCATCATTTTTACGAACTGCAACTATTTGTTCTGCTCCTGAATCGACTTTCTGGGCTACTTCCAATTGAGCTTGCTCTTCTCCTTGATGTAAGTAATCATTATAAACTTTTTGAAAGTCTTTTTCGTCCATAAAACTCACCTCCAACACATTTTTTAGTATGGTTGGGAGCTATTGGTTTTATGTACTTTTTTATTAACTTAAAAAGACTACACTACTCCAAATAAATAACCCAGATTATACTTTTTTGCCTAATACAAATTTATTTTACAATCCTTTACCTCTCAATTTAAGCTAAATTTAAGTGTTAATATTTTCCTAATAATATTATAATTTATTATATCGAAAAGAAATATGGAATGGAGAATGATAATGTTGAATATAGATGTTAATCGTTTAACTGATATTTGTTTAAATTATCAGCAATCTAGATTTTATGTTACTAGAATCCCCCAAGATTTCTTATCAATTGCCCAAAAACGTTTTTCTATACCTACAGATGATCAAATTATCGCTTTTTTAAGTTGTAATTTGTTTGGATCAGGAAAATATGGTGTTTACTTTACAAGTTCGGGTTTATACTGGAAAAATTGGCTGTTAGGTAAAGGAAATATAAAATGGGATCAATTAAATAAAGTGCAACAAATTGAAATTGATAAAGATAGCTTTTTATCTTTTAATGCACAAAAAAGCTTTAATATTAACGGAAGTGATTATCCTCCGCTGTTATTTAAAGAATTACTTATAACTCTTACAAATTCATTCCAAAATTCAAAGCAAAATGATATACATCCAGTTGTAAAAACTGATGAGATAAAATCAATCTGTAATTTGTTTGAGACATATGATGAATTATTAGAACCTGATAATGGGTTGTTTATAGACACTCATATTTCAGACAAAAAGTTAAAGGTCATTTTGTCACGATATATTATTTCAAAAGAAGAAGAAATCATTGCTTTTTTAGATACATCTGTCCTTGGTAATTTGAGTAAAGGATCCGATGGAGTATTAATTTGTCAATCAGGTATATATTTTAGAGAAACTTTTGTACACTTGTATTTTCCATGGCATGTCTTTAGGAATATCCCTATTACTTTGGTTTCAAACGAGTTAGAAATCGGAAAAGGAAACATATTTCACCTTCAACATGCTAGAATGCCTAGTCAAGAGATTCTATTATTCATCAAGAATTTAAAACAGCATGTTAATACTTTATATGAAGAAAATCCGCAACTACATATGTAATAAACTAGTTATTACATATAATTTTTTACATAGTTAAGTCTAAAATTCCAATTCAACTAAAAAACGATCATTTTTGTAGGGAACCCACAGCAATGATCGTTTTTTAAATCTTATTCTTTGCTAAAATACTCATTTATGATGGAATCGGGTGATGAACCCCACGCTCTAATTCGAAGACATTTTTTAATACCTACGCAATTTCTTCAAAGTCTCCAATATATCATCTGTAAAGGCCATACTACCCTCTGTCTCTAAAACTCTGAAATATAAACTTCTTAAGAAAGCTCTAATATTTTGTACTAAAATATCATGCTGGGGATGCGGAATGTCTTCAACAATTGCTATACTATGTAGCCAGTTGCTCCATTCTTCTTCAGTTAAAAGATTTTGGTTCCGTAACGACTTAATTGGCGTTACTAATCTCTCATCCTCAAAGTGTATGTATACGTAGTCATTTAAACGAACCTTCTGACGAACAGCAGCTAGTATTGCATATGAAAACTCACGATTTTGGATTGTACGCGCTAAAGCATCTAGTGCATCAGCCGCATGTGCCGTAGAATGTGCCCAGCCTTTTCCTTCTACGTAACCCCTTACATCTTCTTCTAAATATACATATTCCAGCACTTGTTCCGCCACACTGTACAGTTGTTCTTCAGATAACAATGTTTCTCTTTCATGAACAGATAAAATAAGTGGTGGAATTAATACGGAGAACGCACGTTTAAAAACAGAGTCTGTTCCCTTTTCACCAATTTTATAAAATAAATAATCAGGACTAATCGCTTGTAACATTAATCCTCGTAATTCTTTTTGTCGAAATACATCATTTGTAATCCACGTGTGAAGCGTACTATAAATCAGTTCATCACGTAATTCAGCATCAGGTGATCCGATATAATCTAGCATCCACTGTGCATATGGATATGCGTCTACATCTTCTGGTACAGCATAATTATTATTTTTAATTTGTTGTAGTTCTTGTTTTAATTCTTGTACTTCTGTCATTATATTTCCTATCCCCTTTTTACGTTTTTTAATTGCCTTATCCCCTGTTATTCACTTCATAAAATTACTCTCATTATACAAGAATTATAACAACAAATATAATGCTATACATATATTTCTGATTTTGTATTACTTTCTTTCCTGAAATACAACTTCCGGATTCTCAAAATCACTATTCTGAAATACAACATCCGCACACTCTTTCGGATTATGCTCGTCTATATACATCTTACAAGCTGCATGATACCTGTTCAAAAACATCTTCTCTGCTTCTTCATAACTCCCAAAAGCTTCTGTTTCTCGCTTCGCACCACATTTTCTCGCAATCTCAAAATCTGTATCTACAAAAATTTTATAGTCAAATAGATGTGCAATGTCTTTTTTCAATAAAAATGTTCCATCTACTATTAGCACCATATTTGGTGAGGTCACTAGCAGCTCATTATGTACAGAGACATCCGTTATTAAGTTATGAGAAATCGTTTCATACTGTAAATTCCCGCTAGGTCCTAAAGGCTTTAATAATCTTTCTTTGAAAGCTGTATAATCGTGTGCATCTTCGTAATACCCTCTTGCTGATTCTTTACCTTGTGTATAGCGAATTGCTCTCGGGTTATGAAAATCATCAATGCTTGCACGTGTTACTGGTACTCCGCACTGTTTCAATTCCTCCGCTAGTTCATTTGCAAATGTTGTCTTTCCTGAGGCTGTAATACCACTCACTCCAACTCTTATTGGATGAGTTAAGTTTAACGTTAAAATATGATCAGCAATTTCTTTCAGTTTTTTTTTACGATGCACGATAATCCCCCTTAATCACTCTAATAAAACACTATAATTTTATTATGTAAACAATAAATAGTTCATGTATCATTTAAAACAATTAGTTTCCACTATTTTATCTTACTTTAATTTTCAGAATAAACAAAATGAATATTGATTCTTCTCATTCAGTAAGTTATATTTAAATCGATAAAAAATAATTTATCGATAAAATTTAGTTTTTTATACTTATTATATAAAAGGAGGTTTTACAATGAAATATGAAATGATACTTGAATCAAGTGAACAAATTCATGCTCTTTCTCATCCTTTAAGACAACGCATTCTATCAATCTTATCATCTAGAGAATTAACGAATAAGCAGATTTCTGAAGCGTTAGGTGAAACAGCTCCGAAAGTACATTTTCATGTTAAGGAACTGCTTAATGCTGGGATTATCAAGCTAACAAAGGAAGAAATACATGGTTCAATTGTGGAAAAGAAATATGCAGCTTCAGCACGCTCTTTCCGTTTATCTTCATCACTAGAGTTATCTAAAGTAGATGAACATAAACTGTACGAATCCACATTTCATGAAACGTATCGAAATCTTATAGAAAGTATCGATTATTATGAAGGCGCTTTATCTAATTCACAAATTTTCCAACAACAAGTTTTGTTAACAAGCGAAGAAGTCAACTCTATTCATCACCATTTATCAGCAATTCATGAAATATTAAATAGATCACAAACAGAAAAGAAAAAAGCTGCCGAACATCCATCACCTTTTTCTCTTAGTTATTTCTTTCACCCTACCCCTCCGGTTAGTCAATCTAGTAATCTGAAGGATGAATCATGAAAAGTTCAGTTAAGCATTCTCTTTTTGCTAATAGAAACTTTTCTCTGTTTTTCTTTGGTCAATCGTTATCTACAATTGGTGATGGATTTCAACAAATCGCCATCATTTACTTAATATTTGATATGGGGGGAAGAGGCAGTGAAATGGCCTTTTCCCAATTATCATTGTTCCTTCCTCGTATTATCATTTTGCTATTGGCTGGCGTCGTTGTAGATCGTCTGAATGCAAAACAAATTATTTGGATTACAGATTTATTCCGTTTCGCTATCATATCCATTTTAGTACTATTGTTATCTTTCGATTCTTTAACTTTCCTTTTACTTTATATACTCCTTTCTTTATCAGGATTGGCTAGTGGATTCTTTTATCCTGCATTTAACTCCATTGTCCCTTCACTTGTAGAAGTAGCAGAATTAGAACGAGCAAATGCCTGGGTACAGTCTATTTCACAAACTGCTATTTTTATAGGTCCACCTTTAGCTGGAGTAGTAATTAGTAATTTTGGCGTTACAACTGGTTTTATTATTAACGGATTGTCTTATTTAATTGCTTGCTTAACAGGAATATTAATAAAGAATAAAGAAAATATAGTGGATAAAATGAAAGAATCGCATATTATAAAAGACTTTTTAGATGGTTTCCAACAAGTTTGGAACGCGAAATGGTTAAGAACTATATTGGTAGTTAATTTATTAGGTGGGCTAGCTGTAGTAGGTCCATTACAAATCATTTTACCCCTGTATTCGAAAGAAGTTTTGAAAATTGGTACTTCTCAAATGGGTATTGTTATGGCTGCTTTCGGAATAGGATCAGTACTAGGTATGATGATGATTTCAAAGTTAAAGACCAAATATAAAACACTTCGGATGTTTTATATTCTTGAAATCTTCCAAGGAATCATTCTTTGTTTTGTAGCTATCCCATCACTCATTATTGTCGTTTTTGCTATAGGCATAGTTGGCATATTAAATGGCATCGCTAGTATTATTATGATTTCAAAAATACAATCCAATGTCCCCTTAAATAACCTTGGCAGAACGATGAGCTTTGTTTCTTTAGCATCATTTGGAGCAGTACCTATTTCACAGTTGTTATCTGGCTGGCTATCCGGATTTATTCCTCTCAACGTTGTTTTTATTTTCTCATCTGGTTTATTGCTTATTAGTGGATTGTTTGGAGTAATTGTTTCTAAAAGAAATTCAACCGACAAAGCAAAGAGATTATATGATAATGAAACTATTGAAGGGTAAATTGCAGATTACATATAAAAACTAGAGAATGGCTATCCTCTAGTTTTTATATGTATGATATTCCTTACTTCCCCTTAAACCCTCGATATAAAGCAGTCCGTAACTCTTGCTTGTATTCCTCAATTTCTGGCATATCCAGCTCTTCTGCTAATCGAATTGCTAATTCAATATCATACGGTACACGTACGAGTTGAATGGAAAAGCTCGCTGCTTCTTTTTCATTGTAAATTCCTTCAAAAATTAAATAGGAAGCTTGTGTAATTTCAAGAGGGTTTCCTACACTACCAGCATTACATAACGTTTTCCCTCTGAAATTTTGAACGAACGCTTGGTGAACGTCACCGTAGCAAACGACATCTGGTTTTCTTTCCCCTTCTATATTCTCTGTCAACTCACTATTTTCGAACATACTAACACGCTCTTCTCTTGAAGCGTGTGGTTGAATTCTTTCATACAAACTTCTCGGTGAAGCGTGGAACATACGAATGAGTTTCCCGCTCATATAAAACTCGATGGAAAATGGTAAACTCCTTAAATATTCATTTTGTTCTTCTGACAGTTGTTTTTGATGCCATTTTAACGCTTCAAATTCAGTTGGCTTTGTAATGAAATCATCCCAGTTCCCCATTACAACTCCTTCACATTCTTTACGAATGATTTCAATCACTTCGCTAGAATGGGGACCTTTTCCTACTAAATCTCCAAGACAAATAATGCGTTCGATTCCTCTTAATTTAATATCTTGCAGTACTGATTCTAAAGCCGGAATATTACCATGAATATCTGAAATTATCGCTATTTTATCCAAATGAACCCCTCCGTTATTTATTGTTTATTATATCCATATGATATGATTGATACCATTTCGGAATATAGGATAAAAAATGATTATGGTCTTCTAAAATTCGGTTTAATCCCTCCTTCATATCATCTACTAAATGCGGTGCGCTTCGGTTCGTCCACACAATATCCGCCGGGAATGTCATCGCTGCATACAATGAGTACAGTTTCCAAAAATAGAGCGACGGTTCACCTTCGCAATAACCGTGAACTTGTCCAACCGCAAAGGGTTTGCTTATTCTTGTAGTAAAAATCGCTACATTATAAAAATCGTGTATTGGATCGCCAAAATCATATCCACCAAAATCGATAACGATAAATTCATTATTATGAATCATACTATTTGCTGGATGGAAGTCATCGTGTAAAAAGGTGATTGGACGATTTTTCAATAAATTCTTATGATTTTCTACAAAGGTTAATACGGGCTTCAAATCCAGAAAGTTCACCTCATAACCTGCTAATGCTTCTATATATCTTTCGTACTTATTCCATCTAATTGTTTCCCATTTATTACTTGCACTTTCTCTTTCAATTGAGTGAATCCTCTTTAGTACTTTTCCTGCTTTTCTTCCTGCATTATACTGTTCTTCCGCCGATAGCTTACTTAAGCCCTCTTCACCATTTACACCTCGGGTCCATTCAAATACTTGAACACATTTATTTAATTCCTCAAGTTTTATGAAATGAATTAACTTCGGCGTTGGAATATGTAATGACTCTAATTGTTTCATATACGTATATTCTTCTTGTTTTCGTTCAAAGTTAACAGCATCACATACTTTTATAAAATACGTTACTCTGTTTTCTAATTCCACTTTATATTTCTCTTCATGTGAAAACCCTTTTGAAATAACTGTACATTTTACAATTCGAGGCCACCCTAGTTTTCTCTCTATCTCTCTTAACATTTCTTCCACAAAACTCACCTCTATTAATATACGTACATACTACCTAACACTTCATACTCTCGTTTATTTTCCCCTTTAAATTCCACTGCAAATGGATTTTCACCATTCTTATTCAAATGTTCTAGCACTAGACCTCCCCCTACTGGTTCACAAAACTGCACACTAATACCACCAAACAATACACTTTGACACTCCGCATTCCATTCTTCATTTTTCATGACTGAGCTTGCAGTTAGCTCCATTACTTCTTCCCATTTCCGCACTGTTTCTCGAACATTTTTCACTGCGTAATGAATCGTTTCAATTTGTTGTACTTTGTTTTTATGTTCAGTGATTGTTCCTATGTTACGTAAATCGGTTCTTCTTTCTTCGTCCGTTTCATTCCATTGTATAAAGAAAGGTAATTTCGGTCCGTTCTCTTCTTGCTTTACAAATAACATTTTCCATTCTAAAAGACGGCCATCTTTCCTCATACGTTTTCCTTCAAATGGTCCTATCGTATGTAAGCCGTGCTTGTTAAGCTTAACTGCTAGTTCTTCAATTTCATCTGTTCGAATTGCGATTTGTAGCATCCCTTCTCCATTTTGCAATTTAACAACCGTTTCCTGTACTAATGGATTTTCTGCTTCTTTCGCTTTTTCTTCATGCTTAACTGCTAAAAATTCTATATATGATAAATCAAAGTAACATAAACTATTCCAAGTCCCCCAGTTTGTATGCTCACCGCCTAACGCAGTATGAAAACCTAGTGCCTGCATTTGTTTTGTCGCCTCCTCAGGCGTACAATGAACTGCGTGAACGAGATGATCAAATGTTAACATTTTCTTTCTCCCCTTTCTCTCCATCCTTTTATTGTATATTTTCTTTTTATTTCATTCAATTCAAAAAAATTTAAAACCTAGTTGATTTATACGATTAATATGTATTATAATAAAACAAATTTAAATATTGCTGATTGGAAAAACCAAAGGCACTTTTCTCATACGGGAAAAGTGCCTTTTTATTTATTATTACAGGGGGATTATTTATGCAGAAATTAATTATCTTTGCTATTATCGGATTTTTTGCTCAATTGATTGATGGAGCACTTGGAATGGCGTACGGGGTAACGTCTTCCTCTTTATTATTAATGTTTGGTATCGCACCGGCTGTTGCATCTGCATCGGTTCATTTAGCTGAAGTCGTTACAACTGCGGCTTCTGGTGCATCTCACATCCGATTTGGAAACGTTGATAAATATACAGTTTCCAGGCTTACATTACCTGGAGCAATTGGTGCATTTGTTGGAGCATGTTTTTTAAGTAATTTACCTGGCGATGTAATTAAACCGTACATTTCCTTATTTTTATTTACTTTAGGAGTTTATATTTTATTACGATTCATCATTCAAAAACAAATTGTTTCTTCAAATAAGCGTATGTCTGCTAAACAACTTGTGCCGCTCGGTCTGTTCGCAGGATTCGTTGATTCAACTGGCGGTGGTGGCTGGGGACCTATTACGACACCTGTTCTTCTTGCAAAAGGAAATGATGCTAGAAAAGTTATTGGATCTGTAGATACGAGCGAATTTCCTGTTTCACTCGCTGCAACAATCGGCTTTTTCATCTCACTTGGTTGGGAACAAATAAGCTGGGTTTGGGTATTCGCCCTAATGCTCGGTGGTATTGTTGCCGCACCAATCGCCGCATGGTTAGTACGCATCGTTCCTTCGCATTTACTTGGCGTACTCGTTGGCGGACTTATTATCTTTACGAATATACGTACATTACTTACATCATTTAAAGTTGATCCAACTATTATTACACTTTCTTATGTTGCAGTTGGTCTTATCATTATTATCTCTATTTTCATTTCTGTCCGTAACCATTCGAAACATTCAACAATTGGATACCCGGCAAATCAAAAACAAATGCTACCATGATTAAGTAAAATACCGCCCGATTTACTTCGAGCGGTATTCTTTATTTTTCAATCTTCCAATTTATCATTGTTTCAGTACTATTTACTCTTTTCATATGTAATTTCTCTAATACACGAATAGAGCTATCGTTATCAAGGTGTGTCTCTGCTATAATTGTTTCTACTTCTCCTGTCTGAAAAGCCCACTTTATTAATTCATCTACAGATTCTGTAGCATAACCTTTATTCCAATATTTCTCAATAAATCCGTAACCAATTTCTACTGTATGATTCTCGTTCGGTCTCCCTTTAAATCCTATATCACCTAGAACAACATCATCTTCTTTCCGAATAACATACCACGCGCCCCACGGTAATAAAGCCGCATCTTGTTTCACATTTTCTATATGCCCTAAAATATGCGGACCACTATTGTATCCTTGATTATTCGCAATTTGAACCCATTCTTCCGTACACGGGATAATATGTAATCTTTCCGTTTCTAATTTCATAACGACGTCCCCTTTTCAATTAAACAATACTTCAATTTTACTATAAATATATAGAATATTCATTCTTTTTCGTATACACATATATTTATTCTTTGAAACAAAATAAAAAACTAATCCCCTTTAATAGTTATGTCGAATTATATTTTCTGAATTTTCTTTTAACTTTAAAGGATTTTTCATTATTTTTTGCGAAACTTTTGTATAACAACTTTTTATTTGTTAATTGTTACATAACAGTAGGTTCGGGTGGAGTTTTGCAAGCGTTTCCTATACAATAACCGATATTTTTTGACTTTTCCCAACAAAATCCCTTGCAATATATTCAGAAAGTCATTACAATTGCCATATATTAAAAATCTTAGCAATATATAAATCCTCATCAATCCGATGAGGTAGAGGTTGCAACTTTTAAGAGTAGAACGGCCGAGACACAGAGAATGTCACCGACTCCGTTTGAAAGGAAATGTTGCCGAAGTTTATATTTCATCTCTGGAAATATGAGCTGGGGCTGTCTCCGAAAGGAACAGAACTGTCACGTTTACAAAATTACCGTGTAGACGTGGGGTGCTATCTTAACGGAAGGGTATGATGGGGTGGTTATTTGTGAAACGTTCCGCCTAATTCTTTTGGCGGTTTTTTGTATTTTTCTCCCCCGCTCCTTCCTATCTTACAAGAAAAGGAGTGTTGAACATGAATAGCGCAACGAATCAAGCTACCTCTAAAACGCAAACTACACAAGGACAAGGTGAATTAAAACGTGGATTAAAATCTCGTCACCTTACGATGATTTCTCTCGGTGGTACAATCGGTACCGGACTATTTCTTGCTAGCGGTGGTGTTATCCATTCCGCTGGACCTGGCGGTGCATTAATCGCATACGCTGCAATTGGAATTATGGTTTATTTCTTAATGACAAGCTTAGCAGAACTCGCGGCTTACATGCCTGTTACTGGATCTTTTAGTACTTATGCAACAAAATTTGTTGATCCATCACTTGGTTTTGCACTTGGATGGAACTATTGGTATAACTGGGCGATTACGATTGCAGCTGAACTAGCGGCCGTAACATTAATTATGAAATTTTGGTTCCCAGATACCCCTTCTCTTATTTGGAGTGGACTTTGTTTAGCTATTATTTTTCTCTTAAACTATTTATCTGTTAAAGGTTTTGGTGAATCTGAATATTGGTTCGCACTTATTAAAGTAGTTACTATTATTATCTTTTTAATTGTCGGTTTTATGATGATTTTTGGAATTATGGGCGGCGAATCTGTCGGCTTTAAAAACTTCACTGTTGCAGATGCACCATTTAATGGCGGCATCATGGCAATTATCGGTGTATTTATGGCTGCTGGTTTCTCATTCCAAGGAACTGAATTATTAGGAGTAGCTGCTGGTGAAACTGCTGATCCAGAACGCAATATTCCAAAAGCAATTCGTTCTATCTTTTGGCGTATTTTATTATTCTACATTTTAGCAATTCTCGTTATCGGTTTATTAATTCCTTATACGACTGAAAGCCTTGCAGCGAGTGATGTTACAGTAAGTCCATTTACACTTGTATTTGAAAAAGCGGGCGTTGCCTTCGCTGCTTCTGTTATGAACGCTGTTATTTTAACTGCAGTTCTATCTGCTGGTAACTCTGGAATGTATGCATCAACTCGTATGCTTTGGGATTTAGCTCGCCAAGGAAAAGCACCAAAGTTCTTAGGCAAATTAGATAGCCGCGGTGTACCTGTTAACGCATTAATCGCAACATCAGTAGTTGGTAGCGTCGCTTTCATCGCTTCTTTATTCGGTGACGGTGTTGTATACATTTGGTTATTAAATGCTTCTGGGATGTCAGGATTTATTGCTTGGGTAGGGATTGCTATTAGTCATTACCGTTTCCGTAAAGCTTATATTGCACAAGGGAAAGATTTAAAAGATTTACCATATCAAGCGAAATGGTTCCCGTTCGGTCCAATCTTTGCATTTACACTTTGTGTTATCGTTATTTTAGGTCAAAACTACGGAGCATTTACGGGGGCAGCTATCGACTGGAACGGTGTACTTGTTTCTTACATCGGTTTACCACTCTTCTTAGTACTATGGTTAGGTTATAAATTTATTAAGAAAACGAAAGTCATTCCACTTGATAAATGTGAACTGAAATAGAATAAAATATAGTAAAACGAGCAAACAAATTTGTTTGCTCGTTTTTTCATTACAATTCATCTCCCTTCCCTATTGCCACTGTTTTTGCAATAATAGAGGAAATATAAATAAAGGTTGGGATTACATGAACATTCGTATTACTGATGAAGCAATAGCAGCTATACATAGACTAGAACGTGAAGACAAAAAGATTATTCGCATTAGAGGTACAATGACAAACTCTTGTAGTATTTTTGTTGATGTTGATTTAACTTGGGATACATATAATACGGATGATGTTGTATATGAAGATGAACAGCTTATTGTACAAATGGACTCATTCACGAAAGACTACACTGGTGATACATTAAAACTTGATTATAAAACGACTGGTTTTAGTATTACGACTCCTAGTGAGACGTTGGTGTATGGATTGTCGATTAAAAAATAAAAATTGTTTTTATCTGACCAATGAGGTGAAAAAATGGGTAAATACGTTCCATTAAAATTTTTATTCAATAAAGAATTAGCAGAAAAAATGGCTGATTCTATTTGTAAACACGAGCCTAATTTCTCTAAAAAAAACTTTGTAGATTCTGTAACATGTAAAGTTGAAAATTTAGAGTTAAAGCAACGTGTCGAAGTAATAGCAGATGAATTACACAATGCATTACAAAAAGATTTTAATGAAGCAATACATATATTACTGAAAACATTAGGACCAGAAAATACAACAGAAGTAGGCACATTTACAAAGGGTTATATGTATATGCCTATCGCAAAATACGTTGAAAAATATGGACTTAACGATTTTGACTCCTCATTCAATGCAATGTATGAAATAACAAAAAGAAATACTGCTGAATATGCCATTCGTCCTTATCTTGAAAAATACCATGAAGAAACCTTGGACATATTGCAACAGTGGTTACGTGACGAAAACAGCCACATTAGGAGATTAGTTTCAGAAGGTACTAGACCAAGACTTCCTTGGGCAAAAAAAATAGGAGCTCTGAAAGGTGACTTCAGAAATAATTTAAAGCTTCTTGAGCCATTAATGAATGACCCTTCTAAGTATGTTCAAAAATCTGTAGCCAATCACATTAATGATATTGCGAAAGAAAATAACGAACTCGTTCTTCAATGGTTGCAACAATTACTCGATAAACAGCATCCTGTTAACCCTTGGATTATGAAACATGGATTAAGAACGATGATAAAAAATGGCACTTTACCAAAAGATTTTTGTTTTTAAGTATTTTAAACAAAAACGCTTATGCTTCAAAAATGAAGTATAAGCGTTTTTTCTCTTTAAAACATTATCCCTGCCTTAAAATATTTTGAAACATTTCTGGCTTACGTTGTTCAAAGCTCTCTATTAATTCTTTTCCAAATATCGTTATACTCTCCTCCCACGGATGCCCTAAATAGCCCCACTTAAAGTCCTTCTGAATAAAGAAATAATAATCTCCATTTGGAAAAATCGGGATTGTCCACTCATCAAATTCATTTCTATCGAACTTTAAATGTGGATTCACCCAATAACACTCATGTTGCCAATCAAGTGCCATTATATATTCATTCGATACCGTATTCTCTTTAAAAACTAGTAATGCTTTTTCTTCCAGATCGTCATATACATTTAAATCTACCGATTCTCCAAAGTAATGAGAAATATCATATGTCACAAAAGGACTTGGCACCTTAAATGATGGGAATATAGAAATACTTGGTGAAAACTCAAAATCACTATATACCCTATCCCATATTTGATCGCTCTCTTTGTCTGTAAACTTCATCCAATTTTTCATTAAACAACTGCCTTCCCTTATAATTTCAAAGGATTTCCTCTTGGTTATCTCGAATATATAAATAACCATTCTCGCAAGGAGCGAATTTGTATGAATCTATTTGAACATGAAACGTAAAACCGCTTCATTTTAATAAGAGGTCCTCCCTTTTTTCTCATCATATCACTCATTTTTAAAAATAGGAGGACATAATTATGAAACGTGATCCATTATTTTTAACTTTTTTAGAAAGTGCTAATACAAATTTTAGTGGCTGGGATTTTTCTTTCATTTCAGAAACTGGCCGAATGAAGAGCGAGCCTTTATCATGGTCATATGGCAGTACTGCTTTCCAGCTTATGCAACGTGCAAAATCTATGCTAGATATGGGTACTGGCGGCGGAGAGTTTTTATCTATGTTACAACCGTTCCCGTCAACTATTTATGCGACTGAGGGCTATGCTCCGAATGTCCCAATTGCACGAAAGAAATTAGAACCTTTAGGAGTTATAGTCGTAGAAGTGACTGATGATACTGCTTTACCATTTCAAGATGGTCAGTTTGATTTAATTGTGAATCAACATGAATCCTATTCTGCTTCTGAAGTGAAAAGAAGTCTTTCCATCAATGGAACATTTCTTACACAACAAGTCGGTGGTCTTGATTGTGCGGAACTTAATGAGCAGTTTGGCACACCGCTGAATAGCGAATTTTCAAGTTGGTCACTCAAAACGGCATGTAGTGAATTAGAACAAAATGGATTTACTATTTTAGAAGCGAAAGAAGAATTCCCTCTTCAGCGTTTTTATGATGTCGGTGCTGTTGTCTATTACTTACAAGCAATTCCGTGGCAAATTCCTGATTTCACAGTAGAAAGCTATAATGAGGAATTGTATCGCATACATGAAATCATCTTGCAAAAAGGATATTTTGATGTGAAGCAACATCGTTTTATTATAAAAGCGAATTATGTAGAGTAAAACTTGAATTAGAATTCCTTGCAAAAAAGCCAAATTCTTTATTGGAATTTGGCTTTTTCTTAGTATTTTAACGCATCTTATCCTATTGAGAAATGAGATGTTTTTCATATCGTTTTTTCGTATCATCTTCTGCCAAAACAGCAGTTGTGTACTCAATAATATTCCGATTATCATACGTAAATATATGATCTAAATTGTTGTCCTCTTTTAATAATATCGGTAAATATCTTTGCAAATTGCTAACTACACCTCTATTATCACCATCTAATATCCAATCAATTGACTTCCATTCTAATATACCTTCATCAGTGCTTACTGGCGTATCAATATGTATTTCATCTCGTAAATCAGCAAGGAATACATACATTCCCTCACTATCCTGAGACTCGTCTTTATCTTTAAAGATAACATTCCCTTTATAAGTTGCACTTTGCAGCTCTATACCCGTTTCCTCAAACGTTTCTCTAATTACTCCTTCGTATGGAGTTTCATTATCCTCGATTTTCCCTCCAACGCCATTCCACATTCCCATTGTTGGCTTTTTGTTTCTATTTAAAAGGAGTATGTTATCCCCTTTTCTAATGAAGCATATTGTGTACTTATACATATCATCATACCCCTTTCTATTTCCTAACCGTTAACTTACTATAAAAGCGCTAATTATCATCCTCTTTATAGGAGCACCTGCGGATTAAAAGTTACTTCTAATTCATTGATTGTTTTTGAGGAAAATAAATAAAAATACTAAACTAGTCTAGTATTTTCATTTTTGAAAAAGGATAATATATAAATTCCACCTTGCCAATAACGTTATCTTCTTCAATATAACCTAAACCATTTCGACTATCCTTACTATGTTCACGGTTGTCTCCCATTACAAATAACTTATTTGGCGGAATCTTTGTCTTTTGAAAGTTGTAAAACACTTGTGTATTGTTATATAAATCTTTATTTATATAAGGTTCCTCTTGCTTTTTGTCATTTACGTATACCGTTCCATTCGTTATGTTAATTACGTCACCAGGAAGTCCTATTACGCGTTTCACATAATATTTCGACTCATCCTCTTCCTTAATAATGACGATTTCTCCGTGCTGTAAGCTAGAAAAATGTACAGCGGCTTTATTTACAAATACGTAGTCTTCTTCCTGTAAAGTTGGCTGCATTGATTTTCCTTCCACTTTACATAAAGTGAAAGACTGGTACGTTACTACTAGGACAAATATAAATAGTATGTACTTTCCCCAACCTCTCTTAATCTTCTCTTTCATATCCATTCCCACCTTATCAAAACACTTTTCAACTCAAAAATATATCACTGCACCTGTTCATTTGCGCAGTGATATACTACAATTTGAATTTTTTACTGTGCCTTATTCGGCTGTTGTGCTACTGGGACTGGACTTACACCCGATCTCTGCGTTTTCAAATCAAAATATGCATCCAAAATTTCTTTACCAATTGCAGAATTAATACCTGATTTATCATTATTCACCCATGGCACAACAACAGAAAAAGCGACTTCCGGATCAGCATCATATGGCGCATACCCGGCGAGAGTTAAATTATAACATTTTTTTCGATAGTTGTTTTCATCTCTGCCAATATCACTTTCTCCACCGTACACTGTTTCTGCTGTTCCTGTTTTTCCAGCCGGTTTATAAGGTAATCCTTTAAAAGTTCCAGTACCTGTCCCATCAGTCTCCTGGAAAACTCTTCTAAATCCTTCTTTCACATGATTTATATATGACAGATCCATATCCACTCGGTTTAACACGACTGGTTCCATCGAGTGAATAACTTTTCCGACTTCCTCTGGTCTATTTGGTTGCTCTCTAATTTCTTGTACAATTTGTGGTTTCATTCGGTAACCACCATTTGCAATCGTTGACATATATTGAGCAAGCTGCAGCGGCGTATATGTGTCATATTGTCCAATCGCATAATCAAGTAAAAAACCAGGTATATTATCAGTTCTACCCATTTGACCAATCGATTCATTTGGCAGGTCAATACCAGTTGGCACACCTAAACCAAATTGTCTAAAGTAATAGCGCATTTTATTAAACGCTTCTTGTTTAATATCTAGCGGATTGTTTGGTACATAATCAATCCCCGCAATCTTTAACGCCGTATTAAACATGTAGACATTGGATGAAACTTGCAATGCTCTTAAATCATCAATATCTCCAAAGTCTTTCCAAGATTTCTTCGGCTTCAAACTTCCTTTAAAGTACATTGGTGCATCAAAGAAATGCGTATATGGCTTAATCGCTCCTGTTTGATATCCCGCTAACAACGTAGCTCCTTTCACCGTCGATCCTAACTCATAAGAGCTTATCATCGTTCCTAATGCATAGTCTTCTATTTGCATTCCGCCGTCTTTATTTACAATTTTTTTTCCTGCTAATGATAGAATTTGACCATTTTTCGGATTCATCATAACCACGAATGCACGATCCATCATCGGTTCAGAAGAATGAAATGCCCTTAAATTCCTTTCAAGACTTTCCTCCACTTTCTTCTGTAAATCCATATCAACTGTTAACATTAAATTATTTCCACTTTTTCCTTTTGTCACTTTTTCAGTTCGAATAATATTTCCAGCTTTATCAGTAATATTTTTAGACTGTTCTTTCGTTCCATGTAACATATCTTCGTATTGTTTTTCGATGTAACTCTTACCAATACGATCATTTCTGTTATAATCTCGTACTAAATAATAGTCTAATTGCTCCCTTGGTAATCCCTCATTCTCAGTAGAAACACTACCAAGTACAGAACGTAGTATTTTATCATTTGGATATTCTCGCTCCCAATCCACAGTCGTATCTACGCCTGGCAAGATTGATAATCTTTCACTCACTACTGCATATTCATTTTGACTTACATCTTTTTTGACGATTTGTGGCGTCATTTTATATCCCGCATTCATTTTGCTTTTAATTGCTAGTACTTCTATATCCTCTTTCGAAAGCTCGTTTAATTCTTCTTGTGTAATTCTTTCTCGTCTCAACTCTTCTACTTTCTTATCTAAGTCTTTCCCTTCTATTTCCTGCTTCCTAAATTTACTCTCATCTTCTTTCGTTACTTTTGTTGCTGCGCGTTTTTCATTTAACTGCATCCAAAAGTCTTTTTTATCTGTCTCTGTTAACTTGTCCATATCTTCTTGCGGCATTTCAATTAGCTTCGCTAAATTTCTTGCCACTATTAAAACCTCTTTTGAGTCCACTCCTTTCATCTTCGTATATGTAACAGTTCGTAACGGTTTATTATTTACAATAACTTTCCCTTCCCGATCAAACATCTTCCCTCTCGGAACTGGAGTACTCACCGTTACATCTTCCTTTTTATTCACTTCATTTCGATACGTTTCTCCGTCAATGATTTGTACTTTACCTAATTGAATAATAATAGCTGAAAATAAAAGAAACACGATAAAAAATAGTACATTTAACCGAAACGGAATATGAGTCTTTTTCTTTTTCGACTGTTTCTGCTTCTCCTTTTTCTGTCTCATTTTGCTCCCTCGCTTCATTCTATTAACATTTCTCTACATAAAACATACGTTCACTACAGTGCAATCAAATACATCATTATGTATCAAATTTAATTTTATGATATATATAGAATTTTATATTAATTACAAAAGAAATAAAAGATTTAATTTTCAGTTTTTGTATTTTATATCCTATTTATTACCATTCCCCTTAATACGCAATAACATGAATGATATTCAAAAAGAAAGAGATTATAAAACTGGTTTTTCATACCATTCGTTTACATTTCTTTGTATACTAAAGAAATGAATCAATAAAAGACATTACGAAGGAGCAAATGAAAATGCCTGATTCGTTTACAATACATACTAATACGTCACATTGTTTAAACTTTATGATTTATATTCAAAATATTTATCTCAATCAAAAAGAGAACAAAGGGAATGTACGGTTTCCTTACATAGCAAGAAAATTAAATTTCTCTAATGATTTTGAAGCAAATTTCACAGAATTATGGCATACACTTCGCAAACAAATTGCTAATGGGAGCTATGATTTACAGATTTCCCATGAGGAGAATCATATATTTTATGAGAAGCTTTTTGACATCCATTTATGTAATGAAGAATCATTCAAAGAATTGATATGTAGTTTTAAAGTATGGTGGACTAGCATAGCAGGTCAGCTTTCACTAGAACATTCTGTAAGTGAGTATAGTGAGCAACTTTATAATGACTTAGTTTTATATCTTAAGCAAAATCAAATAGAACCTTTACACCAGCTACATATTAGCTTACTTTATGATGATTGTGTATTCGTTAAAGAAAATATTACTTCTTACTCTGCCATTTTACCTACCAAACACTTTTTTATAAATTATAGAGATGTGGTTACTACATTATCGACATGTTTTCAGGTGACTTAAAACAGCGATTCCTCAAATAAAAAACTGAGGTGGTCTCAATACACCTCAGTTTTTTTACGAAAAGATCAATTTATTTAATTGAAGATAATCCTTCAACAAATTCACCAATCTTTTCTTGAAACACATAATCAAAGTTATATTCCTGTCCTGTTAATTCTTCATTTACTAAAATCGTTGTTGCTGCTATTTCCCTCTTTGCGATTTCTGGGAATGACGCGACAGGCTGTACTTTGAGTGATGTTCCCATTACGAGAAGTACATCTGTTTCATATAAACGTTTGATCGCATTTTGATATTGCGGCAGTGTATCTCCGTATAAAACAACATCTGGATTTAAAATAAAATTACATTTTTCACAACGCGGCACTTCATGATCAATCATATATTGTAAATCATATCCCGTTTTACACTTCGGACAATGCGCTGTTTGAAGCGTTCCATGTAAATCAATTACATGTTTACTACCACCTACTTGATGTAAACCATCAATATTTTGCGTTAAAATCGTTATGTCTTTCCCTTGTTCTTCTAGTTCCGCTAAAAAGCGATGCCCACGATTTGGTTTATATTGATGAAACGTATTAATTTGAAAGATTTCTTTATAATGCTTCCAAAACTCTTTCGGATTTCTATTATAATAGCCTCTCGATAAATACATCTCTACATTCGCATCAGCATATAATCCATTTGCTGAACGAAAATCAGGGATTCCACTTTCCGTACTTGCACCAGCACCTGTCAACACTGTAATTTTCTTCGCCTTTTCTAATATTGAACGTACTTCTTCAAATTGCTGCACAAAAATCACCTCTATGTATTTTCCTATACTTATTATACCAGTTGTTTACAGTAGGTGTTGTACAATTCGGTTTACTTACTACGTTGCATTATCTAAACCCAAACCAATTTAATGGTGTAAGAAAGTTATCTTGGGATCAACCATCCTACACTATCACTTCTCATATTGCAAAGGATGGTAGAGAGTTTATTCATCCGCAAAAAAATAGAAGGTTAACCGTTCGAGAATGCTTAAGATTAATGAGTGTTCCAGATACATACGTTATTCCGCCTCATATACCATTAAATCAACAATATACACTTATTTTAGTAATGGCGTAGCATTCTTAGTAGCTAAAGCACTCTCACAATCAATTCTGGATTGTTTAGAGGTAGATTCAGTGAAAGGTGTGTCTAATGAGCAAATGACGATTTTTCAATTCATTTAGAAAGCAGCCCGAAGGCTGCTTTTCTTCATCGATGTGCTTAGATAGTTATGGACTACTGGGAGCCTCTTAAGTTATACTTGTATAATATAAAAAATTAATAAGGGGTAATATTAACATTATGAAAGAAAAAAACGAACTTGTTCAAAATATTCCTCAAACAGGATTTTTTGGGCATCCAAAAGGATTATTCTCTTTATTCTTCACTGAGTTTTGGGAAAGGTTTTCTCATTATGGAATGAGAGCTATTTTACTGTATTATATGTACTATTCGGTCGCAAAAGGTGGATTAGGAATTGATCAATCTACCGCAACCTCGATAATGGCAATTTACGGTTCCTTACTGTTCATGTCTAGTATTATCGGTGGATGGATATCGGATCGTTTATTTGGTCCAAGTAAAACCGTATTCTTTGGTGGCGTTTTAATTATGATTGGCCATCTTATTTTAGCTTTACCGGGTAGTAAAAGTGCGTTATTTATCTCTATGGTCTTCTTAGTTCTAGGAACAGGGTTGTTAAAGCCTAACATATCGAACATCGTAGGAAGTTTATACAGTGAAACAGATGCGCGTCGTGACTCAGGGTTCAGTATATTCTACATGGGTATTAACTTAGGTGCCTTACTTGCACCTTTAGTTGTCGGAACATTAGGTCAGCAATATAATTTCCACCTTGGTTTTGGAGTTGCGGCAATTGGTATGGCAATTGGGTTAGGGGTATTTGTTGGAACAAAACAGAAAAACCTTGGTCTAGTCGGTACACAAGTACCTAATCCATTATCAGATTCGGAAAGAAAAAAGACTATCAAGTATTTCAGTGTCGGTCTGGTTGTATTAACATTGCTAGGTGTGGTTACAATTCCAACTGGGTTGTTAACTATAAATCGTTTTACATTCTTGATTAGTATCTTAGGGATTGTTATTCCAGCCTATTATTTCATTTATATGTATCGTAGTCCTAAAACAACAAAAGTAGAGCAATCTCGTCTTCTTGCGTATATACCACTCTTTATTGCAGCTACAATATTTTGGTCTATACAAGAACAAGGTGCTATTATCTTAGCGACATACGCGGATCAACGAACTCAATTACAGTTCAATGGAATTACATTGCATTCCGCTTGGTTCCAATCATTAAGTCCAATCTTTATCGTAACGCTTGCCCCGATTTTTGCATGGGTTTGGATAAAGTTAGGCAAGAAGCAGCCTTCAACGGCAAAAAAATTCGCTATTGGATTGCTATTTGCAGGTTTCTCATTCTTAGTTATGATTATTCCGGCTTTAATCAACGGTACTCACTCTTTAGTGAATCCTATGTGGTTAGTCCTTAGCTTCTTTTTAATTGTAATTGGAGAAGTTTGTTTATCTCCTTCAGGGTTATCAATAACGACGAAGCTGGCTCCAGCTGCTTTCTCTTCGCAAACCATGAGCTTATGGTTCTTATCAACTGCGTCTGCGCAAGCAATAAATGCCCAAGTTGTTAAACTGTATAATCCTGCAACAGAAGCAATTTACTTTGGTGTTATTGGTGCTATCTCCATTTTAGTTAGCATCCTGCTGTTTGCATTATCATCAAAAATCCAAAATTTCATGAAGGGACTTCAATAACGGTCTCTTATTGAAATGAACAAATACAAGTTTCTATGTGAAGAGTAGCCAAACGGGTTACTCTTTTTTGTATAACCATAGCAATCTCCACACAAACGCAATATAATGTATGCTGGAGCAATGATATTTCTAGGAAAACAAAACATACCTAATAGACTAATGCAACTTTGTAAGAGAGCTGACTATTTATCTAAAGAGGAGCTTCTTAAACATAAAGACTGCGTCATCGATTTACTCGATGAACGGGAAATTTGCGAATAAAAGACCAAAAACTCCAACTCATTCATGGTTTAAAATACTGATGAGCTGGAGTTTTCTCATTGCTATATATACAAATAAAATAAAGATTACTAAAGGGATATATGTGAAAAAACTATTTCTTTTGGAGGATTTCAATAAAAGAAATAGTTTTTTGGTTGTTGCAGTAAATGAAGTCATGTAGAGGGCTACTAAAATACTATATATCCAAATTATTATAATAATTTCATCTGAGTTGGAATCCCTTTACTTTGTATGTCTTTGAGTTTATCAGAACTTAACTTTTTATCCATTCATATAGACGAAAATTCTACATCATTAAGAAACTATTTAAAAAGTTTCCTTTTATTTGGAACAATTCCATATTTGTTAGAATACTCCCATTGCAACCTTTTCCTTTATATTCTATGCTGCATCTTCAATTACAAAATACAAACACACAAAGAGGGCTGCATCAGCCCTCTTTAATTAACATGCTTTTTACTTAATGCGTCGCACCGCCGCACGCTACAATATCTACTTCCACTTCCGTCGTTACCTCAATTGCCAATTCAATCCCTTTACTAATAGTAGAAAGTGACATACTCGGTTGACCTGGATAGTTACTAGCTTGTTCTGGTAAAAACGGAATATGAACAAATCCGCCTTTTATTTTTTGATCATGCTTCCGCAGTTCATGCATGAGACCATAGAATAAGTGATTACAAACGAATGTACCTGCCGTTTGTGAAACGGAAGCTGGTATGCCTTCCTCGCGAAGTTTTTTTACAATTGCTTTCATCGGTAATGTCGACCAATATGCAATCGGTCCTTCTTCTACAACCGGTACATCCACTGGCTGATTTCCTTCATTATCAGCAATTCTTGCATCATCAACATTAATTGCTATTCGCTCTATCGTAACATCTGGTCTGCCCCCAGCTTGTCCAATACATATAATAATGTCAGGCGACAACTCTTCTATATACTCTTTTAATACGCTTATCGATTTATGAAATACTGTTGGAACTTGTTTACTTATAATCTTGTATTCTCCAATTGTTTTTTCATGTAAACTTTTTGCGACTTCCCAAGCTGGGTTGATGCTTTCTCCTCCAAACGGATCAAATCCTGTTAATAATACTGTTTTCATAGTTTCACTCTCCTAATTAGAAACGATATACAAGGCCGTACATGATAAACATATTGATAATGAAAATGGAAAGAGCAATTGGTACTTGCGCCTTAATAACAGCATTCTTATCTTTCAATTCTAAAAGCATCGCTGGAACAATATTAAAGTTTGCCGCCATTGGCGTAATAAGCGTTCCGCAATATCCAGCAAACATACCGAGTGCTGCCATAATTGCTGGGTTCCCGCCGTGCATTTGAACAATTAAAGGCAAGCCAATTCCGCCAGTAATAACCGCAAACGCAGCGAAAGCATTTCCCATTACAACTGTGAATAGCATCATTCCTAAACAGTACGCCATAACAGCAACGAATGGATACTCTGTTGGTAACACTTGTCCGACTAAATCAGAAACGACCTGGCCAACGCCAGATTTTGCGAAAATACCGCCAAGCGCTGCTAACATTTGTGGTAAAATAACAGCCCAGCCGACAGCCTGTAGTAGTCTGCTTCCTTCTTGAACAGGCGTTGTTATTTTCGCTTTTGTAATACGCATCGCTGCAACGAATGCGAGTAGTGCTCCTAATGCTAATGCAACTAACGTTACTTTATCAGGATCAACAAGAGAGACATTTCCCCATTTGATTTTCCCTAATGTCAGTGTACCGATAATTGTAAAAATAGGTATTAACAGTGCAGGCATAAAAATTTTATTCTTTAATTTCTCAGCATGTTTCACACGTTCTTGCACTGGTACTTCTTTCTCCTCGGATTTTGTTACTTTATTTAATGAAGCTAACACGACCATAGCGAGTACGATACAGCCAACGTAAAACGAAGGTATTACATTTCCAAATAAAAATGTAACTGCAAACAATGCCCAAAATAAGCTAGAACCGAATCGGTTTGGATGTTCACGATCAAATGCAATACGAACAGCGATAAATGCAACGATTATTCCTAATATATAATAAATTGTATCCATTGTTATGATGTTCATCTTATATAGCCTCCTTCTCTTGTTTTTCTTCTGCCTTCATTGTTTTCTCTATATACTTATCAAACCTTCTAAACCTAATCCAGCTCACAATAAGGGCAGATATCGCAGTTGGAATACCCCAAAGCGCCATATCCCATACACCGACATGCATACCTACTGAATCGAAGAACCCTTTCATTAATAAAATGGCACCAGTTGCGATGAAAATATCCTCTCCGAAAAACCAAGCTGTATTTTCCGCAGCTGCTGCGTTTGCTTTAATCTTTTCTCTCAATTTTTCAGGGAGTTTACCGTACCTTCCTTGCGCAGCTCCTTCTGCCATTGGCGCAACTAGCGGTCTCACTGTTTGCGCATGACCACCGATATTAAGTCCAAGTGCTGCTGATGATTCTCTTATCGTAAAATATGACATTAATACTCTTCCAGTTGTTGCTCCTTTTGATTTCGTTATAAGTGCTTCTGCTCTTTCTTTTAAACCGTAACGCTCTAAAATTCCGATTACCGGTAAAGTTAATATGATTGGCATAGACATATATCTGTTTTCTATGAAAAATTTACCGAACATGCTAATCACATCATAAAAGCTTAAGCCTGAAACCATACCAGTAACAATACCCGCAACCATTACTACTAACAGTGTATTTAATCTAAATAAAAACCCAACTGCAACAAGTAGTATCCCAATTAATTTAATCATTTCCAGCACTTCCCCTCATTTATTATTTCGGTGCACTTATAGAAACACCGTTAAGTTCGAATGTTCTGTATATTTTTTTCGCAAATTGTACTGCTTTCTCTCCGTCCCCGTGTAAACATATCGTTTGCGCCTGAACTGCTACTTTCTCTCCATTAACCGATTCTACATACCCTTCCTTCACCATTTGAAGTACTTGTTTTATTGCTTCCTCTTCATTTTTTATAAGAGCATTTTCTTCTGTACGGCTCGTTAAAGTTCCATCCTGCTTATACGTGCGATCAGCAAAAGCTTCTTGTACGAGAGTTATATTATATTTTTCTGTTGCCCTTATAAACGCCTCACTATTCGCTAATCCGTAAAGTAATAATCCAGGGTTAATATGATAAATTGCTTTTGCGATTGCATCCGCAATTTCCGAATCAGTTGCCGCCATATTATATAACGCACCGTGCGGTTTTACATGTTGCATCTTCCCACCGGCAGCTTTAACAAATCCTTCTAATGCGCCAATTTGATATAAAACATAATCGTATACTTCACTTGCTGAAACGTGCATGTTCCTTCTCCCAAATCCAATTAAATCAGGAAATCCAGGGTGTGCTCCTATTGCTACGTTATGCTGCAGAGCTTTTTCAACCGTTTGCCTCATAACAGCCGGATCACCCGCATGAAAACCACAAGCAACATTTATAGAGGAAACGAACGGAAGAATTTCATCATCATTCCCCATTTTATAAGCTCCAAAACTTTCTCCTAAATCACAGTTTAAATCAATTGTAGTCACGATGTTTTCCTCCTAATCTCAGCTTCGTAAAGCGATGAATTTCTTTAATAGACTCATACTTATTTCCTGATCTATATATAAGTGTGCAGCTTCTTCCATAGTTATTTTTTCAAAAGTTACATAGTCTCCTGGTTTCAGCTGCGCTAGAAGAGGTAAATCTACTGAAACTACATTTCCAATTCTCGGATAACCACCTGTCGTTTGTCTATCCGCCATTAATATAATAGGCTGTCCACCATTCGGTACTTGAATTGTTCCGAATGTAACTGGGCTCGATAAAATTTCTATCTCTTCAACTCTATTTAAAACATCTCCGTCAAGCCTATATCCCATGCGATCCGCATAATTGGATACTTTATACTCTTTCGAAAAAAACGACTTTATACTTTCTTCTGTAAATTGATCATATTCAAAGTCTGTTATGACGCGAAGAATAGGCTGCTTCTTATATTTTGGTAAAGTATTGTTACAAATTGCCCACTTCGTTTTTATACGCTCTTCTTCTTGTAAATTCCGAATGAAACGACTCCCAACTTCTGCCCCTGTACCAATTTGAAAATAATCTCCTTTTTTCAGCATTCTCCCTTCAATACCGCCAAGAGCAGCACGTATGTAAGTACTTTTACTTCCCATCGTACGATCAATATTTATACCACCCGCAAAAGTCACATACGCCCTGCAACCGCTTTTCGCTTTTCCGAGACAAAGCATGCTTCCTTCTTCAGCTAATATGGGACGCCATAATGGAATGCGTTCTCCATTTAACAACGGTTCCATATCTGCTCCACCAATCGCGAGCAAAGTCGTTTTCTTGATTAACAATTTAGGTCCCATTATTGTAATTTCGAGTCCAGCCTCATTCTCCTCATTACCTACTAACATATTAATCATCCTGAGCGCATTTTTATCCATAGCCCCGCCAACAGGTACACCGTATTGTTGATAATGAGATCGTCCTAAATCTTGGACTGTTGTAAACATTCCTGCATGCAAAACCTCTACATCCATTCTTTAGCCCCCTCAAGCGATACGTACTCTTCCTTTGTTATTGGTATAAATCGTAAATACATACCACTTTGAATATATGTTGGTGTTTCTTCTTTTGGATTAAATAGAGAAATAGGTGTTCGACCGATAATATTCCAGCCTCCTGGTGTTTCAAGCGGATAAATACCTGTTTGATTTCCGCCAATACCTACTGAACCAGGAGCAATTTGTAACCGCGGCGTTTCTTTTCTAGGTGTTTCTAGTTCTTTCGGTAATCCGCCTAAATACGGGAACCCAGGTGTAAAACCTAACATATACACGAAATATGTTGTTTCACTATGTATTCGAATAACATCCTCTACTTGTAATCCTTGATAATATGCAACCTCTTCTAAATCAGGTCCATATTCTCCCCCGTAACACACCGGTATAGAAATATGTTTCACATCTCGGTTCACTTCTTCTTTATAAGAATCACACAGCTCCTGTATATACTGGCAAACGTGATCATATGGCCTTTCACTTCTCTCGTTTTGCTTCCATACTTCGTACAAATTGTAGTACACCGCTAATGAAGTAAACGATGGAACGCATTCAACCATTCCTGCAAACGGATGCCGCCTCAGCGCTTGAAATAATCGTTGTACTTTTTCGTATATATCCATCCCAATTTCTTCACCAAATGTAACAATAATTGCTTGATCCCCTAACGCAGAAAATTTCATCCCACTCCCTCTTTCTATACCCAAAAGCCGAGTTCTTTCGAAATGCGGTATGCTGTTTCTTTCACTTTCGCAGTAAAATATGAAATGTTACTTTCGCTATACTCAATTGCTAATCCCGAAATACTAATGCCAGCTACAACCGTTCCATCACTTGCAAAAATTGGTGCAGCTATAGCTGCTGTATGATTTTCTAATTCAGAGTAGCTAATTGTGTACCCTTCTTTTTTCGCCATATGTAATACTTCTAACAAATGCTCCTTATTCACGATTGTTCCATCCGCAAACTGCTTTAAATCTGTTTCCTCTACGTACTTTCTTTTCTCTTCCTCAGAAAAATACGATAGTAAAATTCTCGGACATGCACCCGCATACAGTGGAGCCCTTCTTCCAACCGCCGTATAAACACGTACCGGCTGAGCTCCTTCCATCTTCTCAACATAAATTGCGTCATTACCATCTTGAATAATCAAATTTACTGCTTGTCCTAAACTATCTCTAAGCTCTTTCATATAAGGTATTGCAATATTTCTTACGGATAACCTTTGTGAAACAAGTTGACCAAATCGTAAAAAAACGACTCCGAGACGATACTTTCCCTTTTCTGTTTTTTGTAAAAAGTCCATTTCTTCTAACGAGCCAATTAAACGATAAACAGATGTTTTCGGCATATTCGTAAGCTGAACCATCTCTGTTAAACTTAGCTCCTCATGCTCATAAAACAACTCTAAAATATCCATTGTCTTAACTGCCGTTTTATTTATACTCATCCTATCTCCTTCTCGTTCCGAATTTCGGAACTTAAATTCCGTTTTTCGAAACAAACCTATAATTTAAAATTATAAAATATTCTTTCAATTCTATCAATATATTTTTCACAAACAAAAAAGTATGGAAGAATATTTCTCCCATACTTTTGCTTTACTTTATAACGCTCTCACTTGTTTCAATGGCCAGAAAACAGCTTGTCCTTTTCCGACAATTTCATCTTCTGAAATAAACCCAAACATACGACCGTCTTTAGATACTTCACGATTATCTCCTAAAACAAACACTTGGCCTTCTGGCACTTTCGTTTTCCCTGTGATTTGTTCTAACGTAAAATCAGGAGTTAATACACGACCAGACGCCTTTTCTTTAAATTCTTTTAAATACGGTTCTTCCATCGCTTTTCCGTTTACATATAAAACATCATCTTTATACTCAACTGTATCACCTGGTAAACCAATTACTCGTTTTACTAAATCGTACCCTTCTTTTCCGTGGAAGACGATAACGTCAAAACGATCTAACCCGCTTATACTATAACCAATCTTATTAACGAGAACTCGCTCATTATTTTCTAAAGTTGGCATCATCGACTCACCTTGTACTAATGACGGCGTAAATAGCACCCCTCGAACGATAAAGGCAATCGTAAGTGTAATACCTATCGTTTTAATCCATGAGATCAATTCTTTCATCGTATTTGTCTTCATCGTTTCTCCTCTTTCTTAAATACTTACTTTATTATTTCAACTAACTCTTGTACTAACTTTAGGTCAATTTCAGAAAAACATGACTTACCTTCTCTAACCGCTGTACCTACATGCGCCTGCTTAATTCCAGTTTCATCTAGTAATTGTTTTACATTCTCTTTCGTTACTCCGCTTCCGACAACAAGCTGTATATTCCCTTCACTTTCCTTTTGCATCTCTCTGAGCGCCGGAATATTATCTACTACATTTCCTTGTCCACCTGAAGTTAACACGTGAGTAACTTTATTGAATTTCTTCAAAGCTTTCATCGCTTCTACTGGATTTTCTGTATCATCTATCGCACGGTGATACGTGACATTTATTCCATCTACAACAGATAATAAATCTGCTAATTTCTCTTCATCAACTTCATTTTGTTCATTTAACACACCTAATACAACACCAGCAGCTCCAAGATTTTGAGCAACTACAATATCTTCTTTCATCATTTCAATTTCTTCTTCCGTATATGTAAAAGACTTCGCATGCGGACGAATCATAACATGAACTGGTATTTGCACTGCTTCTACTGCTTTTTTTATAAAAGCATAACTCGGTGTTAAACCACCTTCTGTATACGATGAAATGAGTTCAATTCGATTTCCACCAGCATTTTCAATTCGCTTCACATCTTCTAAACAAGTTGCAATAACCTCTAGCATGAGATAACCTCTTTTCGTACTTTTTTCTTATTATACAGTAGGTGAAATAAGAAAAATAGCATTCCACTATAAAACTATAAAAAGAAGAATGAAAAGAAAGATTTTTTAATTGATAAATCGAGAATTCCCTCTTCTTGAACAATGACATAATACATGGAATTATATCAACGATTTTTTAAATATATCTATCACAACTCTAAATATGTCAACGATTCACCGACAACGAAAAGTCTGTTCCAGAACGGAACAGACTTTATATTTCTTTATTACGACCGAAACGCCGCATCCGCGAGCATAGACAGTGTTGCATCATCCATCGGCGGATTGTGTAATCCTGCTCTGACGTTTAAATAATAGTGGTGAAGCGGATTTTTTTCTGATAAACTTTTTGCTCCTACGATACGCATTGCTTTATCTACAATAGATATCGCCGCATTTGTTACTGCGTATTTCACTGCCGCTAGTTCTGCTTGCAATGATAGTTTATCTTCTGCTTCATCGTACTTTTTCGCAATTTGATATAAAAAGACGCGAGCTTGCATAAGCTCAAGTTCTAATTCTCCAACTAATCTTCTAACATTCGGTAATAAACTAATAGAATGATTTAAACTATTTGGCTTGTATGATTCCGCAAACTGAACCGCATAATTTCTTGCTGATTGTGCAATTCCTAAATAACATGCTGGTATATGTAGCAACCAGCCAATACCCTTAGCTTTAACCTTTGAACCCTTTATATCAGTGAAAAAGCGATCTGGTATCTCTACATTTTGTAAAACGAGATCGTGGCTTGCAGTTCCTCGCATAGCAATACTATCCCACGTCTCTTCAATTGATACGCCTAACGTATTCTTTGGAATGACAAACTCACCGATTTCTTCCCGGCCTTCAATACTTGCTGAAATAATGAAATAATCTAGCACTGGTGCCATAGTCGTAAAAGTTTTTCTTCCATTTATAATCCACTTATCACCTTTTTTGACAGCTAACGTCTCTGGTTTCCCGCCGCGCGTAGGACTACCTGTATTCCGCTCTGTCGCTGCTCGATTAAAGAGTGCGCCATTACGCACTTCTTCACAAAACCAAGTGAACATTTCCTCATTCCAAGAGCGATTTTCAGCTAATTCCTTTACAATGCCCAGGTGCCATCCAATTGATAATGCGGTAGCACCGCAACCTTCTGCTATTTTCTCTTGAAATAAAACGAAGTCATATAAAGAAATCGCATTGCCTCCCAATTCTTTTGGCAACGTTAATTTCGTATATCCGATATCTTTCAAATTATTAATATTTTCATACGGAAATGATCCTAATTCACTTAGTTGATGCTCCCTTTCCATGAACTTCGGAATCAATTTATTTATTTTCTCAATAACTAAAGATTGTTCTTCTGTTTCAACAAATGAGAGTGCCATACATAATCTCCTTTATGTTCGATTCATAAACCGTTCATTTTGTCATTATGATTATATGAAGTTACTTCTCTATTGTTTCACTATTCCGATAAAAATACAATGCTTTTGAACAATAAGAAAAGTTCCTATAAAAGGATAGGTTCTTTTCTTACATTAATCCCCTTTCAATGCCTTTAAAGGCAAAGAGGTTACATATCCAATATACGAGCATAATTCTTTAAAAAAGAATGGGATCTCTGTATCTAACGTTTTATACGCTGACGTTGGAGTTGGTGATGCATACGCTTCAATTTTAATGTGTTTTGCAATTTTCATTGCACGTTTCATATGAAGTGGATCACTCACGATCGTATATGTGTGTATTCCGTTCTCTATTCCAACTTGCTTTGCATTCTTTAAATTCTCTTCTGTGAAAAGAGATTTTGTTTCAATTAAAATATCCTCATCTTTTACACCATGTTTCAGTGCATACACTCTAGCAGTACGTGCTTCCTCAAGCTCTGCCTCAAACTTTGTACCACCTGTGAAAATAATCTTTTTAATATTACCGTTCTTATATAAAGAAATTGCATGATTAATTCTTTCTTTAAATACAGGAGATGGTTTTCCGTTCCATGAAGCTGCTCCCAGCACGATACCAGCATCTGTCTTCACATCATCATCTGTTTTAAAGCGATAACTCCAAATATCGTAAGCTGCATAACTTACATATAAAATAATAGAACAAATCATAAGCAAGAATACTTGCAAGATTCTTCTTTTCTTACTTTTCTTATTTTCTTTCATTTATAACTGCCTCCGTACATCATCCATACTTCTATATAAAAACGTATATATCAAATCATTTTGTTTGAATTTGTTTAAAAGAAGGAATTTTTCTTGTTATATATATGTATTAAAGGGTTTTCATTTAAAATTGAGGATTATCAATTCATTTTTCGTTTGCGGTTTTCATTACATTTGTGTAATTCATAAGTTTATTACCATACAACTACATTGTAACGAATTTTTTATCATAATGGAATGATGAAACAAAAGTAAATAAAAGAAGTAACCGTTTTGTAAGAAAAAAGGTATATTTTTCATCTTGACGATTAATACACCTTTCTTAATATGAATTATCGTTTTTCTTTATAAGACTCTAATTTTTCTAATAACCGTTCTTTTACAGCTGGCCATTCACTTGCAATAACACTGTATACAACTGCATCTCTAACATGTCCACTCGGCAATTTTCTTTCGTTTCTAAGTACACCCTCTTTTACTGCGCCGAGTCTTTCAATTGCTCTTTGTGCTTTTTCATTTCGGGCATCCGTCTTAATTTGTACTCTCCGCATATACAATTTTCCAAAATCATATTGTAATAGTAGGATTATCAAGACCTAAATCAAAAAAACACTTGAAATATCACGCTTCTAACATATTATATATGACT
The DNA here is from genome assembly GCF_036963225.1 of Bacillus sp. JJ783. NCBI lineage: Bacteria > Bacillati > Bacillota > Bacilli > Caryophanales > Bacillaceae > Bacillus > Bacillus sp. JJ783. Next base: position 36,125 of record NZ_JBALMG010000017.1, read on the forward strand.
AATATGTTAGGAGCGTTTATTTTTGGTAATGAGTTTTGAAACTGAATTTGAATAGTATTTTTCTCTATCCGGATAGAAATAAGTAAAATACCATAAACGGTCGTTTTTGTTACGGTGGTTAACTTAGTGCAAATAGGGTCAACATATTTGCTCAATAATGAGTTAATCTTATGCTATGATACACCCTTGTTCATAGTTTCTCTCTTCTCTTTTTGTAAAACTAGCACTTGAGGTATAAAAACTCCAATCAAAATACCCAAAACCCCAAACCATTGTAAAAGCGATACTTTTTCATGTACAAGTGTTATAGAAGCAATGATAGCTACTGGTAGTTCGGCTGCCCCTAAAATTGTTCCAAGACCTGTACCGACTTTTGGTACACCCAGCGAGAAACAAATAACCGGTATAACTACCCCAAATAAACCTAGGAAAAAAGTATATTTCCATAAACCTGCTTGTAATGTACCATCTATTAAAAAATTAGGATGATATATGAAACAAACAAGGAGTGTAGCACCTGTTGTCATGAGAAAACTTTTAGAATAGGTTGGTACAGTTGTAGCTACACGTCCGCTTGCAAATATATATAAGGCAAAAACTATAGCTGCTAGTAATCCATAAATAATTCCTTTTACAGATAAATGTTGTCCTAAGCCTTCAAGCATACCACTAGCAAACAAAGTTCCTATAAACAGAACTAGAATCGATAATAGTTTTTCACGGCTTGGGAAAGTTTTACTAACAACAGCTTCAATAAGCACACCAATCCATGTGGATTGAAATAATAAGATAACAGCGATTGATGCTGGTAATTCTTTTACTGAATACCCATAAAAAATACTCGTTACGCTCATAGTTGTCCCAACAACTAACAATAGAAATATATTTTTTCTTGATACTTTATGACGGGAAAATAAGAGAACAAGTACTAGTAGTCCCAACCATCCAAATACATATTGTCCACCTAATAATTCATCAAAAGAAAATCCATTTAAAAATCCAACTTTTAGAATAGATGAAAGGACACCATAGCTACAGGCACCTAATAACACTAATAATGAAAACTTTAGTTTTTCCAAAAAATTCCTCCTCTGAAAATAAAAAACGCCCGTTGTCTATACATAGACAACGGGCGAATGAAACAGAGTTAAACTCTACAAAATTCCGCCGCTCACATACATGTGTGTGAGTTTGCGAATAAAATTCTAATTAAGATTCTATACATAAAACTTAAAATAGTCAACGACTAATATATATAAGAGTCGTCTTTTATGTTCATCAGAATAAATAGACGAGAATTACTAGGTACAAAAAAGTTATAACTGATCATAAATAACCCATTAGACGGTAAAAAAGACCAACCAATGGTAAAATCCCGATTTGAGCACAGTTATAACCAAATGGGTAAAAAAGCTTTAAGTATCTATTACCTCTCATAATCATCCACAATCACTTGAATCACACGATAAGATTCTTCGGCTACTTTCTCATTACTATCCCTATTCGCATCATATGTAATTAACGCCTTCCAAAGCGCCCATCCTCTCGCTCTATTCCACGTTTCTTCATCCATACGTAGTACTTTTTTAAATATCTTTCTACTATTCTTATCAAAAAATGTCCATGCCATCGCTGCATCACAAGCAGGATCTCCTACTCCTAAAATACCAAAATCAATTACGGCACAAAGCTTTCCATCTTTAACAAGTAAGTTACCCGGCGCTACATCTCCATGAACCCAAACTGGTTTGCGGTTCCATGTTGACCGAAGTGCTAAATCCCAAAGGTGCTTTAATAATGTCTCATCAAAAACATCCTTATTATTTACAATGGCCACTCTCGCTTCTTCATCGTATACAGATATAAGCCCGCCACGGTAAAAATTATGCGCTCCAGCTACTGGTCCGTTACTCGTATCAATTGATTGTAACTCTATTAAAAATGAGCCTAAGTCCGCCGCAAATTCATCTAAGTCACGAACATTTTCTTTCGTAACTGTTTCTCCCTCTATCCACTTATTAATAGACCAGGACCACGGATACTCTTCAGACGGATTTCCTTTTGCAATTGGTGCAGAAATTGGTAAAGAAAGTTCCTTACTTAATATAGGAAGCCAACTGTTTTCTTTCTCTACTTGCGGTGCATATGCTACATCACTTGGTAATCTGACACTCATCTAATCTCCTAAATGAAACGTTCTATTATCGTGTCCGCTAAGCTTTACAGGTTTCACTTCTAAATGTGCCCATTTAGGAAATTGCTCTTGTATTAACTTTTTAACTAAATCAGCAGTAATATGATTCATTTACTTCCCCCTTTATATACCTATCACACGGATAAACGAGTTCTTCCATCATTTTCATCTGTAACATATTCAACATAAAACCCTTGATCAATTGCGTTTTCATACATCAATTTAATTGCTTTTTGATCTTTCGCGTAAATTGTGACGTATGTACAATCCGCAACTAGTAAAACTAATTCACACTTACTCTCTTTAAATTCTTCATATGTTTCAATATCTACTACTTCTTCTCCTTTTGGATACGCTTTTAAATCTGCAAAAATAACATAATATATGTTGCCTTTAAATAATCTTTTCAAATCTGATCCTTCCACTATAGTTGGTTCTTCTGGAAATAATGCTTCATCCAATCCACCATGTGCTACTAAGTATGACTCCTCACTCCCCACCCACCAATCAAATGAAGAAATATCAATCGGCTTTAACACTTTCCAAAGTAGATTATCATATTCATTTGGAATATCTACTATAATTCCTCTTTTCATTTGTTTGCTCCTTTCTTGTGTATTGTCGTTTTTGTTTTATACATTATATAACAGAATTAACTACTACATCTTAAATATCTCTTCTATGTTACCTAGCTTATATCTCAACATGAAAAAATCGCTCCACTACTAGTGAAACGGTTTTTCCTCTACTATTTTTTAAGCATTTACTTCCGTTTTATGTTCCTTTCCTACACTACGCTTTAAAGCTGTTCCAAGTACGATAACCATACTTACTACACCAATCCAAACGAGCACAGTAAGTAGCGTATTCCAAGCTAATCCTTTTCCTAAGAAGAATATTTCTCTTAGACTTTCTATCATGAATCGCATCGGTAACCAAGAGTAAATCCAGTCTTGATAAAATGGCGACATCATTTCAGGCGCTAGCGCCAATAGCGGTGCACCAAAGAAAAGTAACAGTGCAAATATACCTATTCCCTTTAATCCCATTAATGAAAGAACAGCCGAAATCATTAAGAAGAAACTAAATGATGTAATGGATAAAAATAAAGCTGTATCCATGAAATTTGGGATATTTAATCCTACCATTCCGTCTGCGATCCACGTCAGTCCAAATCCAATTACAAGCGCCGCGATAGCTCCTGTTACTATTTGTTTTATTTTTAATATGAAATTTTCTTTTCGTGTACTAATCGGCATTTTACTTATCGCAATAAAGACGATTGCTGACCTTGAATCAAATCCTTCTCCGACAACACCGTTTGTACTTATCACTTCTATCCTTGAATTTTTAAACGAAAATAGTGATTTTATGAAAGCTGTACTAAGCCCAAAAGGAGATTTATCTTTCCAAACAAAATTGAAAGACTTCATGTGGAAAACACTATTTGAAGATACGAATGGCGCTCTCATTAATAAGGAAAATTTACTTGTTCCAAGTCAATACTTAGCTTCTTATATGGCATCTGCTCATATAGGTGTCATTCAGCAATGGTTAAATAATGGACAAAAAGAAACACCTGAGGAAATTGCTCGTATTTTATCAACAATCGCAGTTCATGGACCTTTTTATGCAGCCGGCTTAAAAAAATAAGCTTGCCTGCATAGAAACATGCTTTAATCAATCTGAACATCAACAAACTTCTAAATGAAATATATGGCTGAGTAGTTACTATTATTATTAATAACTTGAAATTTATGTTCCTATGAAAAAAGCTGTTGAAAGGAATCCTCTTCAACAGCTTCTCCATTATTAACGATATAAACGAACTGCACCTGCAGTATTATCATCTGCTTGTCCAACTACTTCAAATTTCAATCCAAGCTTCGGTAATTTACGTCCTGCATCTGGGATTAAATCGTTCATATACAATTTAGAATCATCAAACTTCGTTACACCTGGTAACCCTTTGTAATCATATGTTCCGCGTGTTGGAGATACAACTTTCCATGCTGGCGTTTGGTTAAAGGAGAACGCAGCATCTGCGATTTGGTATCGTGTACTATTTTTAACAGTTGGTTTGCCGTTTAGCGTTCCAACAATTGCCTCTGGGTGAGAGTCAACAACCCCTAAGAAACCTTCGCCTGGATGCATACCAACCCAATTATCTGTAAAGCTAGAGTCTGCATACCATACAACAAGACCTGTATTATACGGTACACCACCGCTATATTTTAACGCTTGATCAGCACCAGCGTAGTTTCTCCACTCTAAATAATAGTTATGTTTCTTCTTATCAAAACCGTTTGCTGTAACGAAACCATTTAATTTTAATTTCGCTTCGCCTTCTGCATCATCAGAGAACACAACATTTCCATCTACAGTTAATGTAGCGTTATCAAGAGTAAAACCGTTCGGTGCTAAACCACCATCTGTAATGTATTCGAATACTAGTTTTACTTTTTGACCTTTAAATTGGCTTAAGTCATATGACTTATCTACCCACTTACCATCCGTTGTGTCTAGACCATTTTTCACATTCTTTTCGCCAATTCGATCCACTAACGTTTTCTTATTATCTTCTGTCACTGCATGTACTTCAAGGAAGTCATAACCTGTTTCAATTTCATACAATGATTTGTAATCAAACTTCGCCAGTGTTGCATTTGTTAAATCAAACACTGGTGTTTCTATTGTTGTATGAATATCATCGCCTTTTGTACTATAGTAATATTTCTTACCGAATGCAGGCTGAATACCTTTTACATCTTTATCTGGTAAGTTAACGCGAATCAGACCAGGACGAGCTGACTTCGTTACACTTTGATCTAAGTACGTCGCAAGACCGATACCGCGATTTAATTTATCATAGTCAACCTCTACAATATTTGCCCAGTTTCCACCCATGTTCTTTTGAAAGAACTCTTTGTTTTGTGGAGAGAAACTTGGTGGCGTTGAACCTGCAATTTTACCAGCCCAGCTGCCGCCACTCATAACAGACCAAGAATTAATTGGCTCACCTGATCCTGAATACTTCGTATCATACTCATCTGGAAGACCTAGATCATGGCCAAATTCATGTGCGAATACACCAACTGCTCCGTCTTCTGGCTCAATTGTGTAATCGTATGCTGCCATTTTGCCGCCCCAGTTATCAACTTTTGCTTTTGTTCCTTCAATTGGATATGGTGTTCCAAGGTTCCAGCGATGTGACCAAATTGCATCATCACCTAGTCTACCGCCGCCTCCATCTTGCCCAACTCCAGCGTGAATAACCATTAAGTGATCGATAAGACCATCTGATTCGTTTTTATTGCCATCACCATTATTGTCATATTGATCGTATTGGTCAAATTCTGATAAATCAATACCACTTTCTACAGCTGCATTTAATGCCTCTTTTACAAAATCACGAGGTCCTTTTGGTCCTTTATTATCATGACCGCCATCTCCTGCATCTGCACCATAATCCGCTGCTGTACCTGGAACTGTCAACCACTTTGTTACTGTCCCATCGACTGTATAACTACCACCAGATTGCTCTTCATAATATTGTTTAAATGTTGGGACTTTTGAACCATCAAAGAGTGTAAACGGCTCATTACCAAATAACATTTTTTGATAATGTTCTGGATTAAAATCATTTGAATACATATAACCTGGTACTTGATCAATATTGTTATGCTTAAAGTCAGCAAACTCTACTAGCAATACAAGAACTTTATCTTTACGAACATCACCGTTATATTGTTTTTGCTTCGCTGAAGTAGTTGGTACTTTGCCGTTTAATCCCCCTTTAACCGGCTCTTGTCCAGCTACCGGGCCACTAGCAGGTTGATCAGCTTTTGCTTTCGTATCTGCTTTTGCATCTTTAACTTTTTTCAAAAAGTCAGAAGCTTCTCTCGTAACACTGTCCCCCGCTGCTGGTTCTTTTCCAGCATTTTCGCCTTTTTTCTTCTCTACGTATTTTTCAACAGCTTTTAATGTGTCTGCTTTCGACGTAGATTCACTAATTACACCGCGTTTCTTGAGCGCATCTGCTAAACGCTCCTCTGGAATTAAATTTTCATCAATTGGACTTAAAGCTCCTACATTAGACGGCGTTGCCGCATAAACAGATTGACTACCAAATCCAAATGTGCAACTAAGCACAGCTGTCGCCGCAAGCGTAGACAGCACTTTAAAAGGCTTTTTCTTCATCCCTATTCCTCCCCAATATTAAATACGTTACAATGTTTATATAATAAAGAATATTCTAATAATTTGCAATATACTGTCTTAATTTGTAATATTTTTGAAAATATTCTTTGTTTTGGATTGGTATACATTCTGATTCATCGATATTTATGGTTGCTTCTTGCATGTGAATTAGAATCGTGGCATGTATGTTTTCTTCTACGACAAGGACATCCAAAGAAATCCAATCCATATCCTCATTTTTATTTTGATCTTCAGTTTCAGGTGATAGCAGTTGGCTTAAAAAAATAAAAGATCATCCACTACATATAGTGAATGATCTTTTTAACTACAGTATTTCGATATACCCTTCCGTTCCATGTACCCGAATTCGTTGCCCGTCTTTTATTAGTTTTGTAGCATTCTCTACTCCGACGACTGCTGGTAATCCATATTCACGTGCAATAACTGCTCCATGTGTCATCAGTCCGCCAACTTCGGTGACTAACCCTTTTATAGATACAAACAATGGTGTCCAGCCAGGATCAGTAAATGCTGTAACTAATATATCTCCATCTTCTAAATTCGCATCTTCCATATTTAAAATAACGCGAGCTCTCCCCTCTATAACTCCTGAAGAAACAGGTAGACCTACAATTGCTTCGGCCGGAAGGTTTTCTCGTTTATACTTCCCTGTAATGATTTCTCCATCAGACGTAATAACACGTGGAGGTGTTAGTTTTTCATATAATTTGAACTCATTTTTTCGATTATTGATGACTTTGTAATCTAGTTTATTTGTACAAACAACTTCGTGAAGCTCTTCAAAAGTTAGATAGTATATATCTTCTATTTCATGAATAACACTATTTTGCACGAGTTGCTCGGCTTCTTTTAATATTGCCTGCTTATATATGAAATAGCGATTAATCATGCCGTACTTTGGATATTCACGATAACCGATAAAATTCCGGATGTTACTAATCATTCGCTTCGTCTCTTCTATTTTTTGTTTACCATCCGGCAAGTGCTGCAATCGCTCTAATAACTCTTCTTCTTTTTTCAAAGCTTCCTGCAGCCCCGCTTCAAATTTCCGTTTACTAGCACCAGTTTCAAAATCTCTTATGTTATTTAAAATCATCGGGATAATTGTAGTTGGCTTTTCACTCCAGCGCGTTTTTGTGATATCGATTTCTCCGCTACATCTCATTCCGTATTTATTCAGAAAAGCATAGATTGCATCTTGTGCTTTATCCCCGCCTTCAAACTTAACTAGCTCATCTAAAAAACTGTCATCTTCTATAGGCTGTAAATACGCAATGACTTCTGGATATGGCCGAATCACATCTGCAACATCGAGTAATGCTAGACCCATTTCCGACGTAATATTGTTTTGTACAGATTGTGAAAGTGTGTCTGCTACGTTTTTTTCACCTAGCCATTGCTCCATCTTTTCATTGATCCATGATGAAGCATTCATACCTGCCATAAGGACAGCCATACTTTGCGGGTGAAATAATATTTTCTTTAATTGCTGGATATCTTCTAAAATAAAATCAAGTACATCCAGCCCTGATTTCGTTTGAATGTTTTGTTTTAACTCTTCGATCGATGCTTGACTATTCTTTATTAAATCCATAACGATTGCCGGATCGCTTTCGATTTGTGGTTGTGAACTTGCAGGTGGCATACTTTTACCAAGACTCTTTTCTTTTTCATCATCCGGTAACAATTTGATAAAATTATCTCGCTCTATTACAGTCGTTAATGCATCTTTAATAAGCGGCTCCGAGTTCCCTATTGTATTTAATAAAAGTTCTCTACTAGCAGGCGAAGCCAATCTTTGTGCAACATCAACAAACAGCCTTCCTCCCGCTTGAAACCTCGGTCCAAAGGATGTTAACTGGAATAAAGACATTCCTAACGGCTTCAAAGGATCGGTCATCATTTGTTGGTGACCAACCGATACATACACATGATTTTCCTGATCATTTGCTTCTGGAATTGGATATAAAGTCGTTATCGGCCTGCTTTGAACAATATAAAATGTGTCATTAACTAAACACCATTCAATATCTTGTGGGCAGCCAAAATAAGCTTCGATCTGTCTTCCAATCTGTGCTAGTTGTAATATTTGTTGTTCCGTAAGCGTTTGAATCTTTTGCTGAGCGAGATTGATTTGTTTCGTCTCTGTTCCGCCCTCTTTTAAGGCATAGATAGCCAATTTTTTAGTTGCGATCATCTTCTCGGCGATTTCGCCTTCTTTTACTTTATAATTATCGGCAGAGACCAGTCCTGATACTAATGCCTCGCCAAGTCCAAAACTGGCATCGATCGATAACACCTTTCGGTTACAAGTAATCGGGTCAGCAGTAAATAAAATTCCCGAAGCCTGCGGGAAAACCATTCTTTGAACGACAACACATATAGAAACTTGGCTATGTTCAAAACCATTTTGCATGCGGTAAATGACTGCTCGATCTGTAAATAAAGAAGCCCAGCACTTTCTTACATGCTGCAAGATCGCTTCTTTTCCGATGATATTTAAATACGTATCTTGTTGACCAGCAAATGAGGCATATGGTAAATCTTCAGCAGTAGCGCTAGAACGCACTGCATAAGCATGTTCATTTCCAAAACGAGAGAGATAATGAGCCACCGCTTCCACTACATCAGAAGGGATTTCTACTTCCATAATGGTTTCTCTAATCTTCTTACTGATTTCAGCAATTTGAGCCCGGTCTTCAATTTTTAACATTGCTAATTGACTCAACAAAGCTTGAAACGCTTCATTTTGTTCGATGGCTTTTTCATACCCTATCGTTGTAACACAAAACCCTTCTGGCACTTGTATCCCTTGAATATTTGATAATTCCCCTAAATTCAATCCTTTTCCGCCAACGAGCGAAAGCTGCACCTTTTCTATTTCCTGAAAATCGAGAACGAAAGAACTCATTCGGCACCTCTCCTTACTGTTCATGTGCTATTGATTGTAGCAGTAGTAAATGAGAATAAACAGTCTATTTTGAACGTGATTTACATGATATAATTAAGTTAGGAAGAGATAATTATTTTTATTCCCCCTCTAATTCACTTCAATTACATCACCAAACTTAAACATTCTCTTATTACGAAAAACATCAGTACATATAATCGTCTTATTTAATGGATGAATATCAACTACTGTTATTTGAGACTCCCACGACTAAAGTCGCAAGCCCAAATCCTTACGGATTTACGGGTAGGATTCTTGAATGACTAAGCGTTCGCAGTCCATTTCTGTTTTGAACAGCCTTCAAGATAAGGGCATCTCATTGCCCCTCCTAAACCAGACCATATAGGTGCTTAGGCTGATTGA
>NZ_JBALMG010000018.1:0-50140 GCF_036963225.1 Bacillus sp. JJ783
TGGAAATATTGTTCCGTTATCATCATTATTTTTATAACGCTTTTTTATGGGATGAAAATTTATAAAAGTGCAACAAATTATGGTGGTAGACTAGCATGGTTTATAGAAAGCGTAAAAAACGAAAGATCAGTTGAACTTGAGCGTGATAATATATATAAGTATGGTGTAGAGGGTATTTTTGAAGATATAAATAAGAAATATACTTTGCCAAAGAAGTTATATATGTCGGATGGTTTTGCTTTGGAATTTAACTCAGATGGAACAATTACATCATTTGATACTTTTCTTTATGGAAAAAATGCTGCTGGAAAAGAGGAAAGCTACTTAATATCTTATAATAAAAATAAATCAAAAGATATTTTTGTAGGACTAAATGGGTATATTAACGCTGATTATAATGAAGATAAATTAGTAAAACCTTTAATTAAAACAGTTCAAGCCATTCCAGTTAAACAAACTGTCAGTAAGTGGAATGAAGATAAATATGGGCTGGTTTATTATGGGAAAAGAAACTGGGGTTACAATAGAGAAGGAATTATTAATATTAATAAAGATGGGAAATTAGAGAAGCTTGAAGAAGCAAAATCCGAAATAATTGGATATACGGTATCTATATTTATCCCCGGAAAAGAGAAAGAGATAGTACCTGCTAGATATAATTTACTAGGTGACCCAAATTGGAGTAAGGAAAGTAGTTCTAAAAAGAAAAAGAAGGATCTAACTAATAATAATGAGCAATTTTACTTTTCAAAAGAAGTGGGTTATAAACTAAATGTTACAGATAAAGCATTAGGGAGTACCTTTTATTCACTAAGCAAGACGATTGATGGTGGGGAAACATGGGGAGTTATAAATGAAGATCCGTTCAATGAAACGGTTGGTAGTGCATCAGGAATCATCTTTTTTAATGAAAAGCTCGGATTTTTAAGGGCAGCCAGACCCTCTGGTAATGAAGGGAGGCTATACCGTACAGATGATGGTGGTATAACTTTTAAAAAGGTGAGCTATACGAATTATGAAGTGAAACTAGAAAGTGGACAGTTAATAAATCCGTTTGATTTTCCTAATATGCCTTATGAGAAGGACGGAGTTTTTAACATGCTAGTAGGGCAAGGAGCAGATGGAGACTACAATGGTAATAGTAGTATACTTTATCAGTCCAAAAATCAAGGTGAAACATGGGAATATGTAAAAGAGGTTAAAGGTAATTAATAGTGGGAAGACCATTGGACAAAAATCACCGATGGTCTTTTAAATATTAATAGGTGGTATGCAGATTTCCTAAAATAAGTATGTTTCTATTTCTAAAAAAGTGTGCTGTAATATGAAGAGGAAAAAAGTATAAGTAGTCAGAGAAGTGAGGAATTAAAGGTGAAGAAGTTTAAGAAGTTTTACTTGGAGATTACGAGTGTATGTAATCTTGCGTGCAGCTTTTGTCCGCCGACGGAAAGGCAGAAGCAATTCATTTCTGTGGAGGATTTTGCTAAAAGATTAGACCAAATTAAACCTCATACAGACTACATTTATTTGCACGTGAAGGGTGAGCCGTTGCTCCATCCGAAAATAGATCAACTGTTAGATTTAAGCCATGAAAAAGGGTTTAAAGTTAATATTACAACGAACGGAACGTTAATTAATAAGAGAAGGCATAGACTGTTAAATAAACCTGCGTTAAGACAAATGAATTTTTCACTACACAGTTTTGATGGACACCCAGGTTCGCAAGATAAAGAGGGCTATGTAAGAAGTATACTTTCTTTCATTAGAGAGGCAACGAGTCAATCGGATTTAATTGTTTCACTAAGATTATGGAATTTAACTCAGGATAATAAAACAAATGCTGAAATCCAGAAAAATAGGGATTTATTATCCATAATTGAAAATGAGTTTGATCTATCCTATCAAATTGAAGAGAAGCTTACACCAGGAAAAGGTATAAAAATTGCGGAACGTGTCTTTATTAATCAAGATTATGAATTCCAGTGGCCGGCATTGCATGAAGAAGAGGATGATGGAAAAGGTTTCTGTCATGGTCTTCGAAATCAAGCTGGTATTTTAGCAAATGGAGCGGTTATACCTTGTTGTTTAGACGGTGAAGGCATTATTAATCTTGGAAATATTAATGATGATTCATTTTCTAACATTATAGAAGGTGAAAGGGCACAAAATATTGTAGACGGATTTTCGAAAAGGGTTGCGGTTGAAGAACTTTGTAGAAAATGTGGATACCGTAAAAGGTTTGGAAAGTAAACATAGGATAAGCCCTCATAAAGTGAGGGCTTATTTTTTATTCTTGATAAGAACGCTCTAATTCATCAATTAAGGAACCGACGTAAGAAACAGCTTTACGGATTGCATCTGGTTTTGACATATCTACTCCGGCGTGTTTCATTAATTCGAGTGGCTGCATCGTACCGCCTGCACGGAGTACATTGAGCCAGCAATCAACAGCAGGTTGTCCCTCTTCTTTAATCATTTGAGCTACAGTAGTAGATGCCGTTAAGCCCGCAGAATATGTGTAAGAATATAAGCCCATATAATAGTGAGGTTGACGCATCCATGTTAAACCAGCGCCTTCATCAATTTCTACAGAATCTCCCCAGAATGTCGAAAGGACCTTTGTTTTTATTTCAGTTAAAGTTGTAGCTGTGAGTGCTTGCCCTTCTTCCGCTAGAGCATATACTCTTCTTTGATATTCTCCCTCAAGTAGATGGGTAACGAAGTTGTGGTAATATGTGCCGAGTAGTTGCAGAATAACCCATCTGCGCATTCTCTTATCTTCAGTAGTCGCTAGTAAATGCTGGGCTAATAGTAATTCATTCATAGTTGATGGTGCTTCAACAAAGTACATAGATGGGCGTACATTCATAATACGCTGATTTTTATTGGCTAAATAAAAATGGCCAGCATGTCCAAATTCATGAGCTAATGTGAAACATCCGCGCATCGTATTTTGCCATGTAATTAAAATGTAAGGATGGGAACCATATGGGCTAGAGCAGAAGGCACCTGTTGATTTTCCTACGTTATCTGCAAGGTCTACCCATCTCTCTTTAAATCCTTTTTCAATAATAGTACTATATTCAGGTCCTAATACTTTTAAAGATTCTTGAATTAATTTACCAGCTTCTTCGTATGTGATTGTTGGATTAAATTCAGGATCTAAAGGTGCGTGTAAGTCACAGAAAAGCATTTGGTCAAGCTCTAATACTTTCTTTTTTAAATCTGCAAAACGGCGCATATGAGGCGCTAATTCGTTATAAATAATATCTAGTTGATTGTTATACATTTCAAGTGGAACTTTTTGAGGTTCTAAAAGCATATGGGTAACGGACTCGTACTTGCGTAAACGAGAAAGCGCCACTTGTTTTTTTACTTCAGTAGCATATGTTGTTGCAACTGTATTTTTATATCGTTTCAATGTGGAAACAAATGATGAATACGCTTCTCTACGTATATATGCGCTTGAAGAAAATTCATATTTACTTTCAAATAATGCAAATGATACAGGCAAATCATTTCCCTGTTCATCTTGTATAGGAGGGAAATCCATATCGGCTAATTTAGTCATGCCGTAAATTTTGTAGGGGGAACTATGAACTTCGCCGAGTGCAGCAAGAGTTTCTTCTGTTTCAGGTGAGAGAGTGTGCTGCCTCTTTTTAAGTATTTCGAGTAACGATTTACGGAAAGGTTCGAGTTTTGTTTCCGCAGTTAAATATTTTTCAATTGTTCCTTCTTCAAATGAGAGGATTTCGTTATGAATAAAGGATAGTGCAGCATGTACTTTCGTCCCTAAAGCTGAAATTTTGGAAGAGTTCGCTTGAATAACTGGATCTGTACGATCAGCGGATTCTTTTAAATATGCATATGTGCTAAGTTTTGTTAACTGCATTAAAAGCTTTTCCTCTAAAAGTAGGCAATTTAATAAGGTAGCGGGGCCAGTGTGTAATTGTCCTTTAAATGCATCGAGTCTTTTTATATCATTTTCTAATACATTTAGTGCAGTGTGCCATTCATCATCAGACTTATACAAGTCAGAAAGATCCCATTTTAGTTCAGTAGGAACTTCTTCGCGAATAGGACGTTTCTCAATTACATGTTTCATTTAATATATCCCCCTTATTTTAAGTATCTAAAAATATAATACTAGAAAATTCAGTAAAGATAAAATATTCGCCTGTTTTTTACATGCAAAAAGAAGGACAAGCATAAATAATGCTTGTCCTTCGAGTTAAATTTAAGGATTAATATACTTTATCGCCGTTGAAAATAGAGTTTTTCACGACTACATAATCTACAGTACGAATTGCGTCTAATTTTGTTCCACCAGCGTAAGAAATAGAGGATTGAAGATCTTGTTCCATTTCGATTAAAGTGTCTTCTAAAGAACCTTTATGCTCAACGAACATTTTCTTACCTTCAACGTTTTTCTTCTCACCTTTTTGGAATTCAGAAGCTGAGCCGAAGTACTCTTTATAAAGTTTGCCATCTTTTTCGATTGTTTCCCCTGGAGACTCTTCATGACCAGCGAATAGAGAACCGACCATAACCATAGTTGCTCCAAATCGAATTGATTTAGCTACGTCGCCATGTGTACGAATACCACCGTCAGCGATAATTGGCTTACTTGCAGCTTTTGCACACCAGCGAAGTGCAGCTAGCTGCCAACCACCAGTTCCAAAGCCTGTTTTAATTTTAGTAATACAAACTTTACCAGGTCCAATACCAACTTTTGTTGCATCAGCACCAGCGTTTTCTAATTCTCTTACCGCTTCTGGAGTTCCAACGTTTCCAGCGATAACGAAGCTTTCTGGTAAATGTTTTTTAATATGTTGAATCATGTTGATCACAGCATTAGAGTGACCATGTGCGATATCGATTGTAATGTATTCAGGTGAAAGTTGCTCAGCAGCTAATTGTTGTACGAATTCGTACTCGTCTTCTTTAACACCAACGCTGATTGAAGCAATTAATCCACGTGATTGCATATCTCTAATGAATGAAATTCGTTTCTCTGGTTGGAAACGATGCATGATGTAGAAGTAATTATTTTCAGCTAAATAAGTTGCGATTCTTTCATCAATAATCGTTTGCATATTTGCAGGTACGACAGGTAATTTAAATTTATGTTTTCCTAAAGTGACAGTTGTATCACACTCAGATCGGCTATTTACAATACATTTTGCAGGAATTAATTGAATGTCTTCATAATCAAATACGTTTTCCATCATTTGCACCCCTAAAATACGAATATTTTATTTTTATTGATTAAAAATGTTCGTCCATAGGATAATTTATATCATTTTCAGTAAGAAGTCAAAGATTTTCTTAACATTTTTTGAAAAAGAAGCCAATATATTTTAAAAATAACGTTAAAAACGAATTTAAATAGATTTATTATGCGTAACGTTCGTTTATAAAAAAGTAAGGAAAGTTGCGATAATTGCATAAGATTGTATGTATGCTTCTTATTTTGAGCGAGGGGGCTGGGGAAATACTATGAAAAAGCTAATACTAACAATAGGAATAACTTTGTTGGTTGTTGCCGGATGTAGCAATAATGATGCCTTTGATAAGGCAAAGAAACAAGGAGATTTAGCATTGGAAAATAAAGAATACGATAGAGCAGTCGCATCTTTTGAATTAGCATTAAAAGAAAAGAAGGATGATCGGGAAATAAGGCTGAAGATGCATCAAACGAATAAAATGATTGAAGCATTACAGGAAAGTAATATAGACCGAGCAATTTCGTTATTGAGGGAAATTGAAAATGATTCTGCTAGTTCAGTTATATTAGCCAAACAAGCAAAAGAAAAACGAGAAGTTTTAGCTAATCAAAAAGATGAGGAAGAAAAATATAAGCAAATGCTTGCTAAAGTAGAGGAGTTGAAAAACCAACAGAAGTTTGCGGATGTAAAAGAGCAACTGAATGTAATTATTAGGGAAACGAAAGGGAAAGAACAGTTTAAAGTATATTATCAAAATGCGAATGAACAAATTATACAGAGTGTGCCGAGGACAGTAGATGTAGATAAAACAAAAGATGAGAACCGTAAGGAAGAAAATAAAAATGAAGAGAAGCCGAAAGTAGAAGAGCCTAAGAAAGAAAGTGTTATTGCCGGTCAGAAGGCAGAGTATATTACTAAATTAAATAGTATTGAGGAGGGTTTGAAGAAACTCGATTATTTATATGAGAACGGAATTACAACTGAAATGAAAGAAGGAGAAGTTAGAAGATACGATGCATGGGATCAAGCTTTAAATGAGATTTATGGTGTTTTGAAAAATCAACTTTCTACAAGTGAAATGAACACTTTGAGAGAGAAACAGCGTGAATGGATTACGTATCGAGATCGCAAGGCGGAAGAAGCTTGGAATGAATCTGGACAGGGAACATTGTCAGGGATAGCAACTATTTCATCGAATGCAACTAGTACGAGGGAAAGATGTTATCAGTTAGTTGAACAGTATATGAAATGATAGAGGTTTATTTTTATAAATTTTTTGAAATAGAAAATCCTTTTGTTTAGTCAGGCGAATCACGAATGATTCGCCTTTTTATGTGAGCTTTCAAGTATAATGAATAAGGTGATAATAACGTATATGATGATTCATTGATAGGAAAAGCGAAAAAAGAAAATAATACAGAATAAAAAGAGGTTAATATATGAGTAAAAAAAGTTTTGCTGATTATGCATTAAGTAAAGAAATTGTAAGAGCACTTACTGGTTTAGGATATGAACATCCAACAGAAGTGCAAGGAGAGGTTATTCCAGTTGCCTTGCAAAAGAAAGACCTTGTCGTGAAATCACAGACTGGAAGTGGAAAAACCGCTTCATTTGGCATACCACTTTGTGAAATGGTGGAGTGGGAAGAGAATAAGCCACAAGCTTTAGTTTTAACACCGACGAGAGAGCTTGCGGTGCAAGTAAAAGAAGATATTACGAATATAGGCCGCTTCAAAAGAATTAAGGCCGCTGCAGTTTATGGTAAATCCCCATTTGCACGTCAAAAATTAGAATTAAAGCAAAAAACACATATTGTAGTTGGGACTCCTGGCCGTGTGTTAGATCATATTGAAAAAGGTACCCTTTCTTTAGAGTGTTTGAAGTATTTAGTTATTGATGAAGCAGATGAAATGCTGAATATGGGTTTTATCGATCAAGTAGAGGCAATTATTGACGAATTACCTAAAAAACGAATGACAATGCTATTTTCAGCAACACTTCCAGAAGATGTTGAAAAGTTATCTCGTAAGTATATGGATTCGCCAACGCATATTGAAATTAAGGCTGCCGGGATTACAACAGATAAAATTGAACATACACTTTTTGAGATGAGAGAAGAGGAGAAGCTTTCACTTCTTAAAGATGTAACAACGATTGAGAATCCAGATAGTTGTATTATTTTTTGCCGTACGCAAGAAAATGTAGATCACGTATTTCAACAGTTAAAGCGGGTTAACTATCCTTGTGACAAAATACATGGTGGTATGGTACAAGAAGATCGTTTTGAAGTTATGGACGATTTTAGAAAAGGAAAGTTCCGTTATTTAGTAGCGACAGACGTAGCTGCTAGAGGAATTGATATTGATAATATTACACATGTTATTAACTATGACATTCCATTAGAAAAAGAAAGTTATGTACATCGTACGGGAAGAACGGGACGAGCTGGTAATAACGGGAAAGCTATTACATTCATGACGCCGTATGAAAATAGATTTTTAGAAGAGATTGAGGAGTACATTGGCTTTGAAATTCCAAAGGCACTTGCACCTTCAAAAGAAGAAGTTATGAAAGGGAAAGCAGTATTTGAGGAAAAGATACATGCTAAACCAATTATAAAGAAAGATAAAAATGCGGACCTAAACAAAGGAATTATGAAATTGTACTTTAATGGCGGGAAGAAAAAGAAAATTAGGGCGGTAGATTTCGTCGGTACAATTGCTAAAATTAAAGGTGTTACAGCAGAAGATATAGGCATTATTACAATACAAGACAATGTTTCTTACGTTGAAATATTAAATGGAAAAGGACCACTTGTTTTAAAAATCATGAAAAACACAACGATTAAAGGGAAACAATTAAAGGTTCATGAAGCAATTAAATAAACAAAAAACTATCCACTTCAAACAGGTGGATAGTTTTTTGTTTAAGATTCTTTGAGATCATCAACTAATTTTTCTGCTAAACGTCTATACATATTACTCATAGTCACGAAGGATGTTAGTAATAAAAATTTTTCTAGTGTTGGATCTTCTAAGGAAGAAACCTCGTTTACTTCCTTAACACGGTTATTCACGTCTTGCTTAAAGCTTTCCACATTGGTGTCAGTAAGAGAAAGGTAATCTTTATATAGAGTATTTAATTCGAATGTATCATCGTTTATTAACGGTGCATTTATATTTTCTAAGGAGCTTTTTATATCATTAATGGAAAGAGCTCCTTTTAATTGATAAATTAAGCTGATTAAAATCATATGTTCTTTTGAATACTTTTTATTTTTGATAGGGATGAATAGTTTCCCTTTTGCGTAATTGTTAATCATTGTTTTTGTTAATACTTTTTCATCATCAGTTCTCGTTGTATCTGCATAAGTATTCTCAAATAGTTGGACAACTTGGTCTACATATAAGTCGACATTTGGGATATCCTCAAGTTTAATGTTTTTTTCTAGATGTAATGATTCAAGTAATTTATTTATATTTTCCACGTAGAACCCCTCACTTTTATAACTTAGTGGAACTTAATGTTTAGTATATCTTTAAATATGGTATTACGAAACAAATGAAATGTAAATGTTGACCCGTATGAATAATGTGTATATAATTACATGTAGTTATGAAAACTACATGTAATTATATGAGGGGTGTTTATATGAATGCTTATGTAAGAGAACCAGTTAATGCATTTACTCACTTAGGAGGAGCTGTATTATCATTTATTGCATTATTAGCTATGATTGTGAAAGTTTCTGTTAAGATGCCATCTTTTGCTGCAATTACAGCTGTTATTTTATTTGGTATCGGGATGATGGTCCTTTATATGGCGTCAGCTGTGTATCATAGTGTCGTAGCCAGTGAACGTGTTATTTATTTCTTTAGGAAGCTAGATCATTCTATGATTTTTATATTAATTGCAGGTACATATGCACCCTTTTGCCTAATTACATTAAATTCGGCAAACGGTTTACTATTATTTTGTTTAGTTTATGCAACGGCAATTTGTGGTATTGTTTTTAAAATGTTTTGGTTTAATTGTCCAAGATGGTTATCGACAGCAATTTATCTTCTGATGGGTTGGTTAATTGTTTTATTCTTTGCACCGCTAGCTGAGAATTTAAGTACAGGAGGTATTATTTTCTTAGTACTTGGAGGCATTTTTTATACAATTGGTGGGTTTATTTACGGTGCGAAGCCAAAATGGTTGGAGTTTAAATATATGGGACACCATGAAATTTTTCATGTTTTTGTATTGTTAGGTAGTCTTGCGCATTTTCTAAGTGTATATTGTTACGTAATTTGATCAAAAAACGCCACGCGATGTCTGTTATGTGGCGTTTTTTTATTACCTGATTTGAATCGTGTATTTTACAAAATAAGTATGGGATAAAATGTAAGTTTCTGTGTTCGCATAATAAACATATGATAAGAAATATGTGATATACTTTGAGAAGTTTATAATGAATGAAATATGGAGGACTATAATTATGGCAATACTTGTAACAGGTGGAGCAGGATATATTGGTAGTCATACATGCGTAGAATTACTAAAAAACGGTTACGAAATTATAGTAGTAGATAATCTTTCGAATAGCTCAGTAGAGTCTATAAATCGAGTGAAAGAGATAACAGGAAAACAGTTTAAATTTTATAAAGAAGATATTTTAAATCGAGAAGCACTTGATACGATTTTTGAAGAAGATACAATTGAAGCTGTTATTCACTTTGCAGGCTTTAAGGCTGTAGGGGAATCAGTAGCAATTCCGTTAACGTATTATCATAACAACATTACAAGCACATTAGTGCTATGTGAAGTGATGCAGAAGCATGATGTGAAGAAGATGATCTTCAGTTCATCTGCAACAGTGTATGGTATCCCAGAAACATCACCAATTACGGAGGAGTTTCCATTAAGTGCAACAAATCCATATGGTCAAACGAAATTAATGATTGAACAAATTATGCGTGATGTAGCATTTGCGGATGCAGGATGGAGTATCGCGTTACTTCGTTATTTCAACCCATTTGGTGCGCATGAAAGTGGACGTATTGGAGAAGATCCAAACGGAATTCCAAATAACTTAATGCCATATGTAACACAAGTAGCAGTAGGTAAGCTAAAGGAATTAAGTGTATTTGGAAATGACTATCCGACAAAAGATGGCACGGGTGTCCGTGATTATATTCATGTTGTAGACTTAGCGAGTGGCCATGTAAAGGCGCTTGAAAAGGTACTTGGCACTACTGGGATAGATGCATACAATCTCGGTACAGGTACTGGTTATAGTGTGTTGGAAATGGTTGAAGCATTTGAAAAGGTTTCGGGCAAAGAAGTTCCTTATAAAATTACGGAGCGTCGCCCTGGTGATGTTGCAGTATGTTTTGCAGATGCATCGAAAGCGAAGCGTGAATTAGGATGGGAAGCAAAACTCGGATTAGAAGAGATGTGTGCAGATTCTTGGAGATGGCAATCAAATAACAAAAATGGCTATCTAGAAGTTTAATAAACAGATAAAAAAAATGACCTTTGCATAAGCAAGAGGTCATTTTTTATCTGTTTATTTTCCATTAAGTTTATTAGCAAATTTAGTAAAGAAAGTTCGTCGTTTTATAGGAGCATTTGACTGACAAAACGTGTAGTAATCAATATCTTTAATGTAAGTAAAGAGTCTAGAAATAGCATATAAGAATGTAATAGAAGATCCGAGTGCAAAACTAATACCGTAACCATTGAATCCAAATGGAAGTAGAAGAAGACTTAATAATAGGTTTGCAAAAAAGAACAGGGCTGATGTTCGAAATGCCCCTTTACGATCTTCAAAATATAAGAGTAGTAACGTGATAACAAGGACCATCCCGTTTGCATAAGCACCAATTATAGTCAGTTGCAAAATAGAGTATTCAAGTGTCACGTTCCCAGATTGTGAACTAAACATCCATATTATAAAAATAATAAGTAAAGAAAAAATACCTTGATTACGAAGTATGCGTTCCATTTCTTGCTTTAGGACAAAGTTCATTGATTCTTTTAATTGTAAAATTGTATTTAATGTCGCCCCATTGTTAACTGAACCGAAGAACTTCTTATACCGTTCATAAAACCTTGTTTCAATGGATACTACGAAGAAAATATAGGTTGGGATAATGCTTAAATAAGCCCAGAAAACAGAGGTATCATACATTTGATGATAAACAAACGTGTTTTCAATATTTCCTCGCCCTTCTCCGAACCAAATAACAAAGTTACATACCCAAATGCCAATATTGTAAAGTAAGCTTGACCAAAATAGTTCCGGATATTTATCTAAGTAAGAAAGGAAGGTAAATTGTTCGGTAGCATCACTATTTGGAAACATTCGTACAATAACTATACTTAACCACACTAATGTAATGAAGGTCCCGATTGTAAAAGAAATTAAAAGTAATAGGGCAAATCCATGTTCTATTCCAAGTGTTGGATGCCAGTAAGCGATAAGCGCAATTCCAGATAAGGAGAAAATGGAACCAATTAAAAATGCAAGAGCGATGGACTGATAATCTTTAGCTGCTGTTAAATAAATGGATTGAATCCAAATGATGTTTAAAGCTAAAAATAAAAATAGCATCACGATTTTATAATACAAGGCTAACGGTGTAAAAATTGCAAACAAAAGCCATAAGATAATAGCTAAGAAAAGTGTGATTTTCGTCATTCCTAAAAAGGAAGAAAATACTTTATCAGCTTTTTGCTCGTATAAAAGGTCAGCCACATATCTAGTTACGATGAGTTGCAAGGCACCATATATGATTTGAGAAAAAATAAAGCAGTATGAAATTGAAATTGTGAAAAGGCGCTGTTCTTCGGTTGGAATAGAATGGAACAAACTTAAAATGTATCGAATAGCTGTTACTGCTAAAATAACGACTAACCACGGACCAGCTGTAACAAATAATGAAAATCCGTACGCCTTTATTCTTGAAGAATAGTAGTCTTCTTGGAATAATTTTTGTAAACGAAATCCTATTCCTGCCATGTTTTTTTACCTCTTTCTAAGTAAAGCTTACGATAACTATCAACGACGCCTGATAATTGATAGTGCGCTTCAATACGATTGCGCCCATTATCACCAAATTGTTGAATGGATTCAGGGTGACGATAATACCACTCTAAATGAATGGCAACTTGTTCAGGAGATACAGGTGGTACAACAAATCCACATTGTCCGTAAGGATCTCCATCTTGTCCGTAAATTAATTCCTTACAAGAGCCGACATCTGTAACAACCCATGGTAATCCTGCTGCCATTCCTTCTAACATAGCTAATGGTTGTCCTTCAGATATACTTGTTAATACGAGAAGATCTGTTTGTTTTAAGTAATCTTTAATATTTACTTTGCCGGTCATTATTACATGCTCTTCTAATCCTAATTGTTGAATTAAATCACGACATTCCTGAGCATATTCTGCTTCTTCTGTATCAGGACCTAGCAAGTAAAATATAAATGGAATGTCTTTTTCCAATAATAATTTAGCTGCATAAATCATTGTTTTTACATCTTTAATTGGCACAACTCGTATAATAGCGGAAATGATGAGTTTATCCGAATTGTATTTTGGTTTACGTAACCCTTTATAGTCAGATAAAGTAACGCCATTTGGAACGATTTTTAGTTTATGAGCCGGGGCACCTAATTCTTTTTGATATGCACTATTTCGGCCGAACAACGTAATTACATCAGCAGCTTGTTCGTATGCTTGATGAGACAAGTGATGAAAGAAAGAAACCCATCTTTTTTTGTATTCAATTGGTATCCAAGTAGATTGTAGTATTTCTTCTTCACGCTCCCGGGAGTAAATACCGTGCTCAGTTAGAATAAATGGTATATCGGACTTGGCACCAATTGCAGCACCAAGTAATCCACCATATCCTGTCGATACAGAATGAATAAGATCTAATTCAGGAAAATCAATTTGTAAAATTTGAATGATTGGTGTGAACATAGATCTCCACATCCAAAAGTAATTTAAGAAGGATCCACTACTTTCTTCATATAAATAGCTTTCTTTAACAATCTCATAAAACTCACGGCTTTCGAAGAAGGAATGGAGTGTTCCTAGCTTTTGTTTATTCCCTAATATTTGTAATGCTGTTGTATCGTTGGCTTGAAATGTAAACCATTTTTGAAGTGTCTGCACTTCTTGTTCAGTTAAATTAGTTTTTATATGTTTTGCTTCATTTTCTGATTGCAAAGGAATCATAATGATATCTTTTACGTTGCTTGGAATTTCATATTGATATTCATCTTCTGTTTTTACTTGAGGGACTATCGCAAAAATCGTAAATTCATGTTCTTTAAACTGCTGGATAATCATTTGAACCCAGCTTGCTACCCCTCCACTTACAAAGGGGTAGCTGCCTTCAACGACCAAACCTATTCTCATCTGTTATTCTCCTTTAATTGGGATCGTAGCGCTGGCTTTCGTTAACGTAACGCTATAAATTTGGGAATCAAGCTTTTTAACTGTACCGTAAGAGAATGAGCCAGGTTGTATCTTCTTACCTTCTTCTACACGTATAATTGTTGAAGTATGATTTGGTAACCCTTTATATGCAATGTGAACAGCATCATCTTCATAAGAGACATCTAGGTCACCAGTTTGATAAATTTTCATAGAAGCAGTTGCTTCACTTTGGGTCATACTTTTTATATAAGGATATCTTTCTCGTATTTCTTTAATTGTCGTTTTATAAGCCTTAAATAATTCTTCCCATGTTAAGTTACCCGAGCGTTTTTCATCAAGGATATCATCCGGATGGACGAAATGTGAGATAACTCCTAAATTTGCGGTAACATCAGTTAAGATAAATTGCTCTTCATCTGTGATAGCATAGCCACTCGTAATACGCGGGAAGTGATAAATGTTTTTGTTATGTTCATCTGGTCCAAATTCTTGAATTAAACTGCCGTTACTTGTACTCCCCACATATAGAGAAGCAACTGTTTCTATAGTTGGAACTGCGTCGTTTAATGCACTTAATCCAGTTGTATTTATAATATTGGATGGTGGTACATAGGTTTTTAACTTTTCATTTGGAAAGAAGTTATACACGAGTTTTTGTAGAGCATCTAAGGAGCTCTCCATATCCTCTTTTGAATTCCATGGAACATATTCAAGTGCTTTATCTACTGGGTCCGGTGGTAATAATAAAGGTTGATGGTTATAGCCATGAATGCCTATTTCCCCGCCGTGACTTAATAATTCTCTCCCAAATAATAAATAGGTATTTCTATTTTTACCTGTGAAATCTTCAAAAGGTGGCGTTACTTTATTTTGGTATGTCCCAATTGCAACACCCGTATATTTAATATCAAGCTCTTCAGAGATATCCTTCATATTTTTCCACCAATGTTTTTTATAAAATTCTTCAACAGAAATTTTTTCTGTTGTTAAGTTTTTTAGTTCTCCACTTGGAATTGGAGATGGGAAGTCATCGATATACATAATCTCCGCTCCAAGTTGTGCTGTAGCGAAAGTCGGGAAAATAGTACCCAGTGATTGAACGAACATACCTCTACCTAATTTATCGTTCAATGCTGTTGTATTCCAATATAAGACTTTTCCTTCACCGTAGTCATTGGTCCAGAGGATGGGAGTATCTTCCGCTGTAATCCAAGTATTAGTTGTATTCTCATCTAGCGTAATATTCATTGAGCTATGAGTAAACAATGGAGAAGAACTTGGGAGATCTGGATAACCAGGGAATAAAACTTCTTCAAAGGTTAATCCTTTCGCATCTTTGAAACCTTCTTTTTTTGTAATACCAAATAATGTGTTCCAGGAAGGATCTGAATCAAGTCGGTTTGCGATAATAATCCTTCCGCCCATTTGTACAAAATTTTGAATATCAGCTTGTGGAAGTTGCTCCATTATTTCACCTGTAATAATAATCCCTGTATAGGGAGAAGGAGTAAGTCCCTTAATTTCATTAGCTGTAATATCTTTATAGTGTAGGTGTGCGTAATCCATTGCCTTCTTCGTATTAAATTCGACTTGTTGCCCTAATGTATTATCCGTTTTTAAAACGTATAATTGCATTTTTTGTCCATTTTGAGTTACATCTTTTGCTTTGAGTGTTTTAACAGTATCTGTTTCTTTAGTTTTAGGAACAGAAAACTTTTGATGAAAATTTTCTGTTCGATATATAAGGATGGATAAAATTAAGAGAAATAAAATGATACTAATAATCCCGATATATATATTAATCCCCTTTTTCAATGTGTGCGCCTCCAAACTGCCTTACAAATAATTGATATTTACGCGGTAGTATATGAACTCTTTTTACATCTGTTAGATTATTAATTAAGTTATAGAGCTCGTCCCATAACTGTTGCTCATAATATATTTC
Organism: Bacillus sp. JJ783; assembly: GCF_036963225.1. Lineage (NCBI taxonomy): Bacteria > Bacillati > Bacillota > Bacilli > Caryophanales > Bacillaceae > Bacillus > Bacillus sp. JJ783. Next base: position 15,613 of record NZ_JBALMG010000018.1, read on the forward strand.
AAGTAATCCAACATAGCCGTAATATGATTCAGGATAGAAATGAATAAGATTTAAAAATTGTTCTTCAGACTTTGCATATTGTTTTGTGTGTAGAAACAGATTTCCAAGATGGAAAGGGTAAAGAGGTTCGTTAGGGAATAGTTCTACACCTTGTGTAATAAAATTCATAAATTCATCGATTATTTTTTCTTTTTGCTGATTAGAAAGAAGACCGCTGTCTATATATCTTAAATAGTTAGAAACCAATTCTTTTGCAATTTCATTTTGTGGATTTTGTAGAAATTGCTTATTTAAGTATTCGATCTGCTTTTCGTACCGTTCATTTAGTAAATTAATAGTAGTTGCTGCGTAATGTACAGTTTCAGGATCTTTATGGTGAATTGCTTCTTTCAATAAGCCTCCTTCATTAGAAATAGAGGAGGAGCTTAACTGTACAATGAGTTGTTTATGTAATTCAGGCTTATCTAGTTCTAATCCAGAAGAAAATGAAATTAAGTCCATATCTTGTTTTGCTGATTCTAAAATATCTTCGTAATTATCAACTTGAAAGGAAACATACTCAGAGTATTGCTGTAACCAATCGGTTTTTGATCGTCTTATATTAAGTAATAACATGATTACTGATACAATAAGTCCGATAAGCGGGAAAAGAAGAGAGATAATCAAGCAAAATTCAATAATTCCTTTTTTATCTTTAGCAATTAAACTTTTCGTAAATCGAAATAAAAGAAAAACCAAAATAGCATAAATAAAATAAAGAAGGAGTAAAATCATTAGAATATCACTCCTTTAGAAGAAAGAGCATTTTGTATACGAGTTTGAACTTGTAGTAAAAACTTTTCTTCAGTGCCAGGTAATAAAATCATAATTTTTTGTCCGGTCGTACTATAACCGAATATATCAATATCACGTAAATGGTCTTTTAAAATAGAATTTATCATTTCTAAAGAATCTTGCGGAGCATTGAACTCAAAATAGGAATATGGATAAGATAATGTTTCGTAACGTTTTTTTTCTATTTTTAGTAAATGTTCAAATTCATCTTCATAATAAATGCTTGTTTTAGGGAATGTGCGATCCTCTTGACTCGATAGCCAAAGATTAGAAGCGTTCTGTAAACGATCACCCATCCAGCGTAAATACCATGTGAAAAGTTCGAATTGCTCAGAAGTTACTTTTGAAAACTCGATTTCGTCTAATATAATGACGTATTGTACATCATCTTGGAATAGGACGGGACCAACTAAAAGTGGAGCATCTTGAAAATCTTCATCTGTACGGAAAAAAGGTCGATTATGTGCTAGAGCATTTTTGATGACTAACGAAGCGTTTTTAACAAAAATGGATTGAGATAATGTACTTTTACCAGTTTCTGATCTTAATTTAATACGAAGCGATTGTTTATTGTTATCGACGTGATAGATACCAATTTTTTTTGCTCCAAAGTACATCTTTAATACATTTATTCCTTCATCGAGTACAATTTCAGGATGTGTATGATTTAAAGCTTTAAACATATGATACATTTTAGATAAGTGGTTATTTGATTCAAGTACACGAGAACGTAGTGTAATACGTGTTTCATCCAATTGTTTCACAACATATTTTAATTCTTTATTTTCGGCTTTCAGCTCATTATTTATCATATGTACATCTTCATAACGTTCTTTTTGTGCAGTACTCATTAGTCCACAACATAAACTAATAACAAGTAAGAAAATCCAACTTATCCAGTAATCTAATGAATAAAAGTACAGTAATATATCATTTTCTTTATATATACCGCTTATAAAAATATAAATCATTGCTTCCAGAAAGGCGAAAAGGGCAATAGATATGCCATACCGGCTAGAAATAATTAATGTAATAAATAAGAGTAAGAAGTATTCATACGTTGGTGTTAGAAAATCAGTTAGTATTGAGAGAAAAAATAGTGCAACAAATAAAACTGTAGGTTCAATCATTTTTTGGAATGAATTGGATTGCTTATAGTACATAAATAAATTCCTTCTTTCATTTGCAAATTTAATTTTAAGGAATAGTACACTGAAATAAAATACATAATTTAAAAGAATTATTTTGAGATATATAATATATAAAGCCCAAATCATTTTATCAACAGGGATGTAGTAAATTCAAGTGAAATAAATCCTAATTTTTGTTAATGAATTGTATTTATTGGGATTTTCATAAAAATATCGAGTTTAAAAAAATGTAAAATGTTATGGAATTACTATGTTTGTATTAGTATTTAAAGGTGTTAAAATTTAAAACGATAGAAAATTACAGTTGTATAGGGGGTAATATTACTATGGAGTGGAAACGTTCTATATGCTTTTTAGCTATATTTTCTTTTATTTTTTCCTCAAGTACATCCGCACAAGCAAATGTTGTGGAACCAGCTTTAAAAAATGTACGAAGTTATAAAATTTATTATGGTGAAGCAAATGAGCAAGTAATTGAGAGACTTTCAAAGTATGACATGGTTATTATAGAGCCATATGCATTTACGAAAGAACAGGTTCAGCAATTAAAAAAATCAGGAACGGTAGTCCTTGGTTATGTTAGTGTTTTAGAATTAGAAGCGTGGCATAAATCGCAAGTAGTTGAATCAGACTATTATTATAGAGACGGTAAGAAAATGAAGATTGAGCAGTGGAATACATATATTATGAACTTAGCTGATGAACATTACCGTGGGATTGTTGTTAATAAAGTAAAACAGCAAATTATTGGCAAAGGCATAAATGGGGTGTTTTTAGATACAGCTGGTGATATTGATGACTATTTTTATGATCAGCCAGCTACACAAGGAAAATTTCGAGAAGCATATGTAAATTTATTAAAAGAAATTAAAAGTATTGATTCTAACCTGCTTCTTATACAGAATTGGGGATTTGAAACAATCAAAAATACATCCTTGAATTTTATACATGGTGTATTGTGGGAAGATTTCAATAAACAAGTTATTGTGAAAGATGAATGGAGTCAAAGTTGGATGCGCTATTTTAAACAACAAAGTAATAAAATTGTAACGTTTACTGTTACTCCAAATAACGTATCTAAAAAATATAGTTCTATAAATGGATTTATTCCTACAATCAATCCGAATGATATTTATGATAAATAGCAATTGTTCGGAATAAGAGACTATCAAGATTGACTATGACAGTTTAGGTCAGTAATACGATTGTCTTATAAAGATGAATGTATGACTGACCAGCCTATTTTATCCCGCTATTTGTGAGCAGTAAAACTCCCACCTCAAAGTCCAGGTGGAGCAAAGAAGTTAGGTTGCCCGTAAACGCCCGATTGGTGAGGGCTGATTAAAGTTTCACTTTATAATATTCTATGTTAAAAATTAGTAGAGTGAGGTAGGGGAAATGCATCATCATACTAATTTTTCATAGAAATAAAAAACGTAATATTGAAAAGAATTCCAATACTTGTATCATGGTTAGAGTACGTTTATAATCAAGGAATCCTATTTAATGTTCTGATAGGGTTATTTATTATTGAAAGCGTTTTAAATCTGTTCTTTTTTAAGGTAGGAAGTCTGACTTATTTGGATTGAAAATTATGTATGTAGTTTTAAATAGGAAGAAAAATAATAAAGGATCACTTTATATTGTGGGGAGGTTAAAAGTGTGAAAGGGAAAGACTTTCACACGAATATATATGGGTTATGTAGGATTATTACTTTCAGGTGCAGCTTTATTTTTAAATAGTCTTGTCATATTGGGCAAAGTAGAGATGAAAAGCGCAGGTGTTTTTAATTTATTTGTGGGGGCATTACAAATTATCATTCCGTTTTATTTGATTATGATTTCTGATCAAAGTAATTGGACGGTATATTCGTATGCAGCTACTTTTTTATTTGGTTTAACTTATTTATATGTAGGCGTTACTTTTATTAAAGGAATGGATAGTAGTGGACTAGGCTGGTTCTGTATTTGGGTAGCAATTATTGCTTTATTCTATATGGTTGTTTCATTTGTTCAATTCCACGATGTTGTTAATGCGTTAACATGGTTTATGTGGGCATTACTTTGGTATTTATTCTTTGTGTTAAATGCACAAAAAAAGAATATCAATCAATATCTTGGCAGAATTGCTTTTGTACAATCATGGGTAACATTGACGTTGCCTTCACTCTTTTATTTTATGGGAGTATGGGGAGAGGGATTCGTATATGAACTATGGGTTTATGTATCAGTAATTTCTATTTTCTATTGCTGCTATTGTATTTTTAAATATCGAGTACGTTAAAGTATCATATGTAAGAAAGCATGGAATCTTGATAATGATTCCATGCTTTTATTTATATTCATGTTTATAATTAAGGTAGTATTTTACAAAAAAGGGGATGATGAAAGTGAAAAAAGTGTTGGTTCTAGGGGGAACAAGGTTTTTTGGTAAGCAATTAGTAGAAGCGCTTTTACAAGAGGGGCACGATATAACAATTGCAACACGAGGATTTACGGAGGATTCTTTTGGGGATACGGTAAAAAGAATTGTAGTAGATAGAGAAGACGAGAAATTACTGGAAGAGCGCGTAGAAGGTAAAAGTTATGATATTGTATACGATAACTTATGTTATAGCCCGAACGCCGCGAAAATTATATGTAAAGTATTACGTGGTAGAGTGAAAAAATATGTTATGACATCCTCAATGGCGGTATATGAGCCTGCATTAAACTTGCAAGAAGAAGAGTTCAACCCGTATGAATATTCGATTACGTATGGAGATAGAGGGAATTTCACTTATAGTGAGGGAAAGAAATTAGCGGAAGCAGTGTTGTTTCAACATGCAACATTCCCAGTCGTTGCAGTGCGTTTTCCAGTTGTTATTGGAGAAAATGATTATACGAAAAGATTACAATTTTACGTTGAACATGTTATGAAACAAGAGTCTATCTTTGTGGATCATGTAGATGGAAAGTTGTCATTTATACATGAAAAGGAAGCAGGAGAGTTTTTAGCATGGTGCGGAATGGAAAATATAGAAGGTCCAATTAATGCTTGTAGTAACGGAGTGATTTCCATGGAAGAAGTTATTCGTTTCATAGAAGACAACAGTGGGACAAAAGCTCTTATTCAAGAAGCGGGAGAGAATATAGCACCTTATAATGAAATAATTAATTGTACGTTACATAATAGAAAGGCTCGCGAATTAGGATTTCCGTTCCGAGAATTAAATACAGAAATCAAAAATGTGTTACAGCATTACATAAATATACTGAAATAATCATAAATCCCCCGGTGGCAATCCAGGGGATTCTGGAGGATTTCAACAATACTAGTTTTACATTACCAAATTTACCTTACATGTATGATGAATGCTAATGTATCACACCAATGTATGGATCTAGTTCATCATAGTCATATGAAAGATTGGGCAATTGAAATGAAGACGTGAAATTACCTCCTTTCCACCTAAAAAGTTGGTCTAGGTAAAAATAGTTTACTTAAGTAAAAAATACACTTTTTTTTTTCGGAAGTCAACAAAAATTCTAAAAATTTTCTGAAAAATATTACGATAAAAGTAACACTCTTGATTTCGTTTGTGACTCGTATCCTTTTTGCTTATACTGTAAAGTAGTAGTGTCTTGTTGAGATAGAAGGAGATTGTTTATGAGCAAAACGAAACAATTAATAGAGGAAGCAAGTAATTTTATTACCGTTTGCTATAAGGAACTTAATAAAGAGAAATTAATAAAAGAGCGTATGAACGAAATTTTAATAGAGATAGAAAAGACTGGAACGTATGAGCATACATTTGAAGAGCTTGTTCATGGATCACGAATGGCATGGCGTAATAGTAATAGATGCATTGGGAGATTATTTTGGAGTAAGATGCACATATTAGATGCGCGTGAAGTAAATGATGAGGAAGGTGTATATAATGCATTAATTCATCATATTAAATATGCGACGAATGATGGGAAAGTTAAACCGACAATTACGATTTTTAAGCAATATCAAGGTGAAGAGAATAATATACGACTTTATAATCATCAATTAATTCGATATGCAGGATACAAAACGGAAATGGGAGTGATTGGTGACTCACACTCCGCCGCATTTACTGATTTATGTCAAGGTCTTGGGTGGCAAGGAGAAGGTACACATTTTGACGTATTACCGCTTGTATTTTCTGTTGATGGAAAGGATCCTGTATATAAAGAAATTCCTAAAAAAGAAGTGAAAGAGGTACCAATTGAACATCCAGAGTACCCAATTTCATCACTAGAAGTAAAATGGTATGGGGTACCGATGATTTCAGACATGCGTTTAGAAATTGGTGGTATTTCTTATACAGCAGCCCCGTTTAATGGATGGTATATGGGGACTGAAATTGGTGCTCGTAATTTAGCGGATCATGACCGTTATAATTTGCTTCCAGCAGTTGCAGAGATGATGAATTTAGATACTTCTAGAAATAGTACGTTATGGAAAGACAAAGCGTTAATTGAGTTAAATATAGCTGTTTTACATTCTTTCAAAAAACAAGGGGTTAGCATTGTAGATCACCATACTGCCGCCCAGCAATTTCAGCAGTTTGAGAAGCAAGAAGTTGCTTGTGGACGGGTTGTAACTGGCAACTGGGTATGGTTAATTCCTCCGTTATCACCTGCTGCAACTCATATTTATCATAAACCGTATCCAAATGACACTATCTCTCCTAATTTTTTCCATAAGTAGTTTGTAATATAAAGGTATCAATCGTGAAATTTAAATTTTTTTTAATTCCTATTAGATAGCAGTTGGAAGCCTTTACTTCTAGCTCTTTTAGCACGCCCTTTTTTGAAACGGCCATTTCCTTGTGTTATAATCAAATTTCTGTTTCGAAGACCTTATAGAAATATAAGGTCTTTTGTTTTGCGTTTTTATGTAAGAGGAATAGGATATTCTTTTAAAATAAAGGATTTAGCATATTTTTAGGGACAACATAAGTGTGTGAAATCACTAAAACATTATACTTATATAATTATTGTGTGTGGAATATAAACAATAAAACATAATGAAGTTGTTTTTTTAGATTGCTGAGGAAGGAGGAAGGTAAATGAGGATGAAGAGTCAAAAAACTGATTGGCCTGTATTTCTTATTAGTGGTGGCTCACTTTTATTATTTGTAATTGCAGTTATTTTAAATAAAAGTTACGTAGAGGGAGTCATTAATAGCAGTTTTACAGCTTCAATTAAATATTTTGGTGCTTTTTGGCAAGTTTTATTAATTGGTACATTTGTCGTTGCGATGGGTATGGCCTTTTCAAAATATGGGAGGGTTAAACTCGGGGGGCTAGATAAGCCTGAGATTAGTACGGCGAAATGGTTAGCAATTATTATGGCTACGCTACTTGCTGGCGGTGGTGTTTTCTGGGCAGCAGCAGAGCCGATGTATCATTTTATGACAGTTCCGCCAATACATGAAGGTGTATCCGCTGGAACGCAAGAAGCAGTCATGCCTGCTTTAGCACAAAGTTATATGCACTGGGGTTTCTTAGCATGGACGATTTTAGGGACAATTAGTGCAGTAGTTATGATGTATGGGCATTATCATAAAGGTATGCCGTTAAAACCTCGAACGCTTTTATATCCTATTTTTGGGGAGAAATTGCGAAAGAGTTGGCTTGGAACAATGATCGATGTGTTTGCAATTATTGCGGTAGCTGCAGGAACAATTGGTCCAATCGGATTTTTAGGACTACAAGCAAGTTATGGCTTACAAGCATTGTTTGGAATTCCTGATGTGTTTACTACTCAATTAGCAATTATTATTTGTGTAGTGGCCGTTTCTACTATATCTGCGGTAACGGGAATTGATAAAGGGATTCAAATTATAAGTGATTTAAATGTTAGACTAGCAATTTTATTAATGGCATTCGTATTATTATTTGGACCAGGTGGATTTATTATTGATTCATTTGTTTCTTCGTTTGGATTTTATATACATGAATTTATTCCAATAAGCACATATCGTGGTGATACAGGCTGGTTAGGGTCGTGGACAATCTTCTTCTGGGGATGGTTTATTGGATATGGACCGATGATGGCAATTTTAGTGAGCCGAATTTCAAGAGGAAGAACAATTCGAGAAATAATCGTTGCAATTGGAATTATCGCACCTATTATTACAACGTTTTGGTTTACTATACTGGGTGGATCTGGTGTGTTTTATGAGTTAATGAAGCCAGGCTCTATCTCGGTGGCATTAAGTGAATCTGGTATGCCTGCGGCTATGATTGCAATTACGCAACAATTACCACTTTCTAATATTATCGGACCAGCATTTCTTTTATTAACAATTTTATTTGTAGTGACAACAGGAGATTCAATGGCCTATTCCATTTCAATGGCAGTGACGGGAGATGGAGATCCTAGAATTAGCTTGCGAATTTTTTGGTCGCTTATTATGGGCGCAGTTGCAGCAATTCTTTTATATATGGGTGAGGGAAGTATTAATGCACTACAATCCTTTATTGTAGTGACGGCTGTTCCTGTATCAATTCTATTATTCCCGATGCTGTGGCTAGCACCTAAAGTTGCAGGTGAATTAGCATTAAAGCAAGGAATTGTAGAAGAAAAAGATAAAACAGCTTTCTTATTCCAGAAAGCTAGTAAATCAAAGTAAATAATAAACAAACATTGAAAAGAGGAAGCATCTTAAGTGAGATGCTTCCTCTTTTATGCTTAATCTAACACTTTTCCCTTTGTTTCGGGTACACATAATAGCATCGTAATCAATCCGATTGGATAGATAATAAAAATTAGGGACAACGCTCCAAGTAGATTGCCGCCCGTAGCGAGTAATCCAATAATAACCGGTCCAAATCCAGCTAACCCACGCCCTGTGCCAAAAATAAAGTTTTCTGCCGTAGAGCGAGCTTCAGCAGGATAATTTTCAGCTAAAATCGCTCCGAATCCTCCCATCATTCCATTTGCAAAGAATCCAAGTAGGGCACTTCCCCATAACAATGATGTCGCATCTGTGAATAGGAAGAAGTAAATGAGGCAGTATATAGTACCGCCAATATAATATAATGAAAATGTTTTGCGGCGGCCAATTTTATCGGCTAGAATACCAAAGGTTGCAATTCCAATTAGCATACCAATAGTAGAAATGAACATCCAACCGCTTGCTTTTGCTAATGTATAGTTATATTTATTCGCTAAAATAGTTGGCATCCATGTGAAAATCCCATAATATCCGAAGTTCTGGATAAATGACATGATAATAAGACCAATTGTTGTTATTGTTACTTTTTTACTTGCAAATAACTTTCGAAGTGGGAACTTTTTCATTTGTTTTAGTTGTTCTGCTTCAGTAGTCGTTAAATTACCTTCATCTTCTTTTTGTAACAATTCCTTTTTGTAGCGTTGTTTTTGTTCCCATATTTTCGGTTCACTTAAACTTTTACGTACATAGACAGCTAGTAAAGCTGGAATTAGTCCAAATAAGAAAACAGCTCTCCATCCAAAATGCGGGACGATAAATGCTGGAAGGAGTGAAGCAACTAGGACGCCAAATTGCCAGCCAAGTGCAACAACTGATGTCGCTTTAGCGCGCATTTCTTTAGACCATGTTTCTGTTACGATGGCCATTCCAATCCCGAATTCACCACCAACGCCCATTCCAACTAAAAAGCGAAGAATTAATAATTGCCAATAATCTGTTGCGAAATAAATAAGTGCGGTTGCTAGTGAAAATAGTAAGATTGTAAAGGCCATTGTACGAATACGACCGAATAAATCAGCAATAAATCCGAATAAATAGGAACCAATTAACATCCCAATTGTTGTGGCTAATGTTAAGTTCCCTCCCTCGACAGGGCTAAGGTGAAATTCTTTTAGAATGTAGACAAGTACGAAAGATAAGAGCAACATATCTAGTCCTTCTGCAGCGTATCCTAGCGCAGAACCAAATAATGTTTTATATCTTTTCTCTTTCGTCTCCTCTGTTGATGATTGTACATCAGTAGTAATGTTCATTATTACTCCTCCTTATTTTCTTCTACAGTCGCTATGGAAGAATAACAAAAGGCCTTCTCACCTGATATGATGAGAAGGCCAAAAAAGCATACGTATCCCTTAAAAAAGAACATACGTATATTATATTCCGACTTCCTTCTCAACCTCACGGGGTTGGGTTAAAGGACTGTATTATATTACTTTATTTTTAGCACTCTTCTGTTAGATTGTCAAATAAAGGGGAGATTGTTATGTGTAAAATATTTCAAAAAACATTTCATTCTTCTTGACGCCCACTTCATTATTTTCCCATAATAAAACTAACTAATATAAAAAGGAATGAATCACAGATGCTAAATTTAGTACTTATGATGATTGAACGCGTCGGACTTATTGTTATTTTAGGATTTTTACTTTCTCATATTAAAACGTTCCGGCGTCTTCTTCATAAGCAAGACGGATATGTAGATAAGTTTAAGCTTATTTGTATTTTTTCAGTGTTTACAATTGTGAGCAATTACACAGGGATTGAAATAGCAGGAAATACTATTATGAATGAAAATTGGTTACAAGGTGTTTCATCATCCAGCACAATTGCGAATACACGAATTATGGGTGTGGGAATTAGTGGGTTGCTAGGTGGTCCTATCGTCGGAATTGGAGTAGGTTCTATTGCGGGTATTCATCGTTATATGCTTGGCGGGACCACGGCAGTAAGTTGTGCAATCTCATCAATTTTGGCTGGGATTATAACAGGTTATATTGGATACATCTTCAAAAAATATAACCGTACTATTACACCTAAATTTTCTGCGGTTTTAAGTGTTTTTATCGTTACTTTAGAAATGCTTATGATTCTATTAATTATAGAAGATGGACTTAGTGTTGTGAAAACAATTGCGCTACCGATGATTCTTGTAAATAGTTTTGGCAGTTTTATTTTACTTTCGATGATACTAGCCATTTTACGACAAGAAGAAAACGCAAAAGCTTTGCAAACGCATAAAGTATTACGAATTGCTGATAAGACGTTACCATATTTCCGCCAAGGGTTAACAGAAGAGTCTTGTAAACATGTGGCACAAATTATTCACCGCTTTACGGGAACGGATGCGGTATCCTTAACAGATACAGAGAAAATCTTAGCTCACGTTGGATTAGCATCAGATCATCATATTCCTTCACACAGTTTAATAACAGGTTTATCAAAAGAAGTATTAAAAACAGGGGAAATAATGAAGGCAAAATCACGTGAGATTATTAATTGTCAACATGAAGGGTGTCCATTACAAGCGGCAGTTGTTATTCCATTAACTTCACATGGAAATACGATAGGAACATTAAAACTTTATTTTAAAAACTCTAATCAATTAAGTCGTGTTGAAGAAGAGTTAGCGGAAGGTCTGGCGAAAATATTCTCCACACAGCTTGAGTTAGGTGAAGCTGAGTTACAAAGTAAGTTATTGCAAGATGCTGAAATAAAAGCGCTGCAAGCACAAATCAATCCGCATTTTTTATTTAATGCAATTAATACAGTATCAGCTTTATGCCGAACAGATGTAGAAAAGGCGAGAAAATTATTATTGCAGCTTAGCGTTTATTTTCGTTGTAATTTGCAAGGGGCACGACAATTACTTATTCCATTAGAACAAGAGTTGAATCATGTACATGCATATTTATCGTTAGAGCAAGCGAGATTTCCAAATAAGTATGAAGTGAAGATGTATATTGAAGAGGAACTAAAGGTGACTTTAGTTCCACCATTTGTGCTTCAGTTATTAGTTGAAAATGCATTGCGCCATGCTTTTCCGAAAAAGCAGCCAGTGTGCCAAGTCGAGGTACATGTGTTTGAAAAAGAAGGAATGGTTCACTTTGAAGTGAAGGATAATGGACAAGGGATTAAGATTGAACGTCTAGAGCAATTAGGAAAAATGGTAGTTCCATCAAAGAAGGGGACTGGAACAGCTTTATATAATATTAATGAACGACTTATCGGGTTATTTGGGAAAGAGACAATGCTTCAAATTGAAAGTGAATTGGAGCAAGGGACAAAGATCCTCTTTGTAATTCCGAAAAAAATAGAGGAGGAAAAACGGAGTGTTAAAAGTATTAGTAGTTGATGATGAAATGTTAGCACGGGATGAATTGAAATATTTATTAGAGCAAACAAAAGAAGTAGAGATAATTGGTGAGGCGGATTGTGTAGAGGATGCATTAGAAGAATTAATGAAAAACAAACCAGATATTGTTTTTCTAGATATTCAGTTATCTGATGATAACGGATTTGAAATCGCAAATATATTAAAGAAAATGAAAAATCCACCTTCAATTGTGTTTGCTACTGCATATGATCAATATGCGCTGCAAGCATTTGAAGTAGATGCATTAGATTACATTTTAAAGCCATTTGATGAAGAACGTATCGTACAGACATTAAAGAAATATAAAAAACAAAAGCAAATAAAATTAGAAACAAAGCAAGATGTAAAGAGTGTAGATGTAACGACCGAAATGCATAAATTAGCATTACCGATTGAGGAATCAATTGTACTTGTTAACATTGAAGATATTATTTATGTGGGGCTTGTAGATGGGAAAGTAACTGTAAAAACAATGAAAGAAACATATGTAACACATGATACGCTTGTCATTTTGGAAAAGAAATTACCACAAACAATTTTTATGCGTGTTCATCGTAGTTTCGTTGCTAATATTAATCATATTTCTGAAATACAGCCGTGGTTTAATTCGACTTATAACTTAATTATGAAAGAGGGATCCAAAGTCCCAGTTAGCCGTACATATGCAAAAGAACTTAAAAAGCTGCTTCGTATTTAAGAAGCAGCTTTTGTATTTCACCGTATGATTATTGTAATTGGCTGTATATATTTGACATCCCGTTATGTAAACGCTTGCTTTGATTTTTATATCCTATAAAATAAAGGTACCAAATCAAAAGAGGTGGCCAAAATGAGCACAAAAAAAGTATATGGTTTTCTATCACAAATATTCGTTTTTTCAGCTATTATGTTAGTTTCTAATATTATCTCAACCCATTTACCAATTCCGATGCCTTCATCAGTAATCGGGTTAGTCGTTTTATTTAGTCTATTATGTTTAAAGGTTATTAAATTGGAGCAAGTTGAATCACTCGGAACAGCTTTAACAGGTATTATCGGATTCCTTTTCGTCCCATCAGGTATTTCAGTCATTAACTCTCTTGGTGTAATGAGCCAATATTTCGTACAAATTTTAACTGTAATCGTTGTCGCAACAATTATTTTACTTGCTGTAACAGGTTTATTTGCACAATTGATTTTAGGTAAAGATGACAAAGAAACAAAAGATACAAAAGAGTTGAAAGTTGTAAACAAAGGAAGCAAACACGGAAAAGTCGCGTAACTATTTTAGACCATACATGGTTAGGAGGTAATGAACATGACAAGCACAATGACTCCATATTTCGGGATCGTCGTTTCATTAATTGCATACGGAATTGGAACGTTTTTATTCAAACACTCAAAAGGATTCTTCTTATTTACACCATTATTCGTAGCAATGGTATTAGGGATTGTATTTTTAAAGGTAGGTAACTTTACCTTTGAGGAATATAATACGGGCGGAAAGATGATTAGTTTCTTCTTAGAACCAGCAACAATCGCATTTGCAATTCCATTATATAAACAAGTTGATAAGTTAAAAAAATATTGGTGGCAAATTTTATCGGCTATCGTGGTTGGATCTATTTGTTCAGTGGTTGTTGTGTTCATTGTCGCAAAAGCAATTGGTCTAGATACAGCTGTAATGAACTCAATGTTACCGCAGGCAGCAACAACAGCAATTGCATTACCAATCTCTGAAAGTATCGGTGGTATTCCAGCAATTACATCATTTGCAGTTATCTTTAATGCAGTTATCGTATACGCATTAGGAGCTTTATTCTTAAAAACATTTAGAGTTAAACATCCGATTGCTAAAGGTTTAGCTCTTGGAACAGCGGGACATGCATTAGGGGTTGCTGTAGGGATCGAAATGGGTGAAGTAGAGGCAGCTATGGCAAGTATTGCTGTAACAGTAGTTGGGGTTGTAACAGTAGTTGTCATTCCGATGTTTATGCCATTCATTGGGTAATATAACTTACTTAAAAAATTATAAAAGCAAGCTATTTGTAGGACGGATTTCTACTGATAGCTTGCTTTTTATGTTACAGTAGTGGTAAGACCTATTGAAGAATAAAAGTTTCCTTAAATCTTCATTAATACTGTGCATAATGCGTTTTGAAATAGGTCATTGTATTGTAAAATAAGAAGTAACATAATATATAGCACAATTAACGAGCGGTTAAGGTTGAAGATAAATTGCTCGCAATGGCTTTAATATTAAAGGATAATTATAAGTAGAGAATAGAGAGAGAGCTACTTGTTAAAGTTTTACTTTATAGGACAGGAGAGAGTACTCGTCGATTATGCAAATAAAAAACCTGTTTCAAAGCAAAGGATTTCAGAGGTTAATCGTATTAGTATTACTTGCTCTCATATTGTATGGGATGCAAAGTATGTTAAATTTAATTTTAATTACGTTTATGTTGACGTATTTAATGGATCGATTCCAAAAGTTTATTTCTCGTAAATTAGATCATTTCATGCCAATTAATCGGAAAATTATTATAGCGCTTTTATATGTAATGTTAGTGGCAGGAATTGCCATTACGCTATTTAAATATTTACCGGTATTAACAATACAAATTTCACAATTGATTTATCAATTCAATGTATTTTTAAGAAATCCACCTGATAGTGAATTAATTAAGTATGCAGTTAATGCTGTGAATCATATGGAGCTTTCTAAATATGTAGGGCAAGGCGTAGACATTTTGTATAAATCTATTACGAATGTTGGGAAATTTGGCCTTCAAGTTTTACTTTCTGTAATTTTAAGCTTATTTTTCTTACTTGAAAAAGCACGTATTGTTGCTTTTACTTCGAAATTTAAAGAAAGTCGACTTGCAATTTTTTATAACGAAATAGAGTATTTCGGAAAGAAATTTGCACGTTCATTCGGAAAAGTAATCGAAGCACAATTTTTAATTGCAATTGTTAACTGTGTTTTATCTGTTATCGCATTATGGATATTAGACTTCCCGCAATTATTAGGTTTAGGGTTAATGATTTTCTTGCTTGGTTTAATTCCAGTGGCAGGTGTTATTATTTCGTTATTCCCGCTTTGTATGATTGCTTACAATATCGGCGGTATTATGTATGTCGTTTATATCGTAGTTATCGTAACAGTAATCCATGCGCTCGAAAGCTATGTGTTAAACCCGAAATTTATGTCACAAAAAACAAATTTACCGATCTTCTACACGTTTATGATACTAATTTTCTCTGAACACTTTTTAGGTGTGTGGGGACTAATTATCGGTATTCCAATCTTCATTTTCTTATTAGATGTTTTAGATGTGACAAGTGATGAAATGGATCAGGATGTTGGAAAACAATAGAGTAAAGAAAAAGCATCGATATTCGATGCTTTTTCTTTTATAACAAAGTGTTTCTTATGCCATACTGTAAGGAGAATATAGAATAGGGGTGAAATAATGACTGTAAATGAAAAGATAGAATTAGCTACATTTGCTGGTGGGTGTTTCTGGTGCATGGTTTCGCCGTTTGAAGAGATGGAAGGGATTATACAGGTTGTTTCAGGCTATACAGGTGGCCATAAAGAGAATCCAACGTATAAAGAAGTGTGCTCGGAAACAACTGGGCATTATGAAGCAGTACAAATTACATTTGATGCAAATAAAATGCCGTATGAAGAGTTGTTAAATATATATTGGAGACAGATTGACCCGACTGATATGGGGGGGCAATTCCACGACCGTGGACAGTCTTATGAAACAGTGATTTTTTATCATAATGAAGAACAACATAAAAAGGCAGAGGTTTCAAAAGAAGAGCTTGAGAAGAGTGGACGTTTTTCGAAGCCGGTTGCTACAAAAATATTGCCAGCTACTACGTTTTATCTGGCTGAAGAATATCATCAAGGCTATCATAATAAAAACACATTCCGCTATGAGTTATACCGTAAAGGATCGGGGCGAGATGCTTTTATTAAACAACATTGGCCAAAGAATAATGCTCATTTAAAAGAAAGATTAAACGAGATGCAGTTTTATGTAACACAGGAAAATGGAACTGAACCGCCCTTTCAAAATGAATATTGGAATCACAAAGAAGAAGGGCTTTATGTAGATATTGTTTCGGGTGAACCATTATTTACTTCTTTTGATAAGTTCGATAGCGGCTGTGGATGGCCGAGTTTTACGAAACCAGTTATGTCAGCTAGTGTGAAAGAAAAAATGGATGTTAGCCATAATATGACGCGTACGGAAGTGAGAAGTAAGGAAGGAGATTCACATCTAGGGCATGTATTTCCAGACGGCCCAGGACCAAGTGGTCTTCGTTACTGTATTAATTCAGCGGCGCTACGTTTTATTCCAAGAGAAGATTTAGAGAAAGAAGGATATGGTGATTTCCTAATTTTGTTCGGAAATAAAAAATAACCTCGCAGTCAGCGAGGTTATTTTTTTATTTTACTTTTTTCTTTTTAAATTTGCTTAGTGCTTCATAAACGATTGGAACAATAAGAAGTGTTAATAACGTTGAACTTGTTAATCCACCAATTACTGTTACGCCAAGTCCTTTAGAAATTAAGCCGCTACCTTCAAATCCTAATGCAAGCGGGATAAGAGCCCCGATTGTTGCAATTGCAGTCATTAAGATAGGACGCAGGCGTGTTGTACCAGCTTCTAATAAAGCTTCACGTGTTGATAGGCCGTCATTTTCTTTATGAATAACACGGTCAATGAGCACGATTGCGTTCGTTACAACGATACCAATTAGCATAAGAGCCCCAATCATCGCAGATACACTTAACGTTTCGCCAGAGATTAATAAGGCAACGAGTGCACCAATGATTGTGAATGGTAGCGAGAATAAAATTGCGAATGGTGCAAGGGCACCGCCAAATGTAACAACAAGAACGAAGTATACAATGGCGATCGCAGCTAACATCGCTAAGCCAAGTTGTTTGAATGATTCTTGAATATCTTGTGTAACACCGCCCATAGAAACATCTACGCCAGAAGGAAGATCCATTTTATCTACTTCTTTTTGAACAGCGGCAGATGCTTTTGAAACGTCATCAGATGTTAATTTTGCACTCACCGCCGCATAAACACGGCCATCACGATGTGTTACTGTGTTAGAAGTTTCACCTTCTTTTACAGTCATAACATCTTTAACAGCAACTTCATTACCAAGTGGTGTTGTAATTTTACGATTTGTTAAATCATCGATTGTTTCATAATTTTGTTTTTCAGCTTCGACATATACATTGATATCTTTACCGTCTTTTTTAATTGTTGTTAGAACAGGGCGATCATGTTGATTAGAAAGTCCCATTCCAATTTGAGCAGCAGTTAGCCCCATTTTACTTAACTTTTCTTGATCTGCGACTAAAGTATATTCTGCATATGTTTTTGCAACACTAGAGTCTATATCTTTTAAATCTTTATTTTTCTTCATGATATTTTGAATGTCTTTCACGACAGGCTTAATTTCTTCAGAGCTATCTCCATAAACGTATAGTTTAATTTCGTTACTACCGCCACTTGCTCCGAAATCTTGGTTTTTCCATTCGCCTTTTCCAGACATATTTTGTAAATCTTTAACGACTTGTTCTTTCTCTTTTTCAAAGTTTTTCGTATCGTTATCATATTGAACGAAGAACATTGCTTGATTTGTTTGACCAGGGCTCATTGGGTTTTCGCCGCCTAATGAGAATTGAATCGTTTTGACGTCTTTTTTATCTTGGAAATGCTTTTCAGCTTTCGTTGCAATTTTTTCAACGTCGTCTAACGTTTGACCTGGCTCAGGTTTGTACGTTGCGATAATCATTTTTTCTTCTTCAGATGGTAAGAAGCTGACACCGATAATTGGTACAAGTGCAAGACTACCAACTAATAGAAGGACAGCGATACTTGATGTGATGATTTTATGATTTAAAGCCCATTCAAGTATACGTTTATAGCCGTTTGCTAATTTGCTTGGTTTTTCCTCATGATGTACTTCTTTTTCTCGCATGCTTTCCTTCTTAAATAAGGAATGTGCTAGCATCGGCACAATTGTAACTGCCACAAGTAAGGAAGCAAGTAGGGCAAAAACAATTGTTAAAGCAAATGGTAAGAACATTTCACCAATCATACCCTTTACAAGCCCAAGAGGTAAGAATACAGCGATTGTTACAATTGTAGAAGACATAATTGGGATAAACATTTCTTTCGTAGCTTCACGAATTAAATCTTTTCCACGTAATTTTTCTTCTGATAACGACATACGTCGATAAATATTTTCAATAACAACAATGGAGTCATCGACGACACGTCCGATAGCGACTGTCATTGCTCCAAGTGTCATAATGTTAAGCGTAATATCCATTTGTTTTATGACTAAAACTGCAATTAATAGAGAAAGTGGTATAGAAACGACAGAGATTAGCGTTGTTCGAATGTTTCGCAGGAACAACATAATAATAACAATCGCAAAGATAGCACCAAAGATTGCTTTGCTAAGCATTGTTTCGACTGATTTTTCAATAGGCGCACCTTGATCGAATGTTGAAATAATCTCTAAGTCTTTATATTTTTTCTCAAGGTCTTTTACTTTATCTTTAACTGCATTTACAACATCAACTGTATTCGCATCAGCAGCCTTCACAATTTGAATTCCAATTGCTTCTTTTCCATTTGTTCGAGAAATAGACTCTGCTTTTCCGACTTCTTTAATATCAGCAATGTCTTCTAATGTAACCGTTGGTATGCCGTTCATAGTGGCTGGATTCATTTGTGGTGCTTGTGTTCCAGCATCAGCATTTTGATTACCTTGACCATTCGGTGATGAAGGGATAGCTGGAATTTTTAATTCTTTTAATGCTTTAATTGTTGTAATGTTACCATCTACAACAACTGATTTTTCCGTATCTTTAAATGTATATAAGCCAAGTGGTAACGATACGTCCGAACCTTTAATCATATTTTTTACCGTATCTTCACTTAAACCTAATTCTTTCATCTTATCTTTTTTGAAGACAAGCTGTACTTCGTCTACTTGTTGACCTGCGATTTGAACAGATGCGACACCATCAAGTCCTTTTAATCCAGGAACAACATTTTTTTCTACATTTTCTGTTAAGGCAGCTAAAGATTCATTTTTACTCGCTACGCTTAATGAAATAACAGGAAAGGCATTAAAGTTTACTCGTGAGACTTTCGGGTCTTTCACACCTTCTGGCAGTTTCACGTTTGCGAGCGATTCTTTAATTTCCGTTTCGGCTTTTTCCATATTTTTATCAAAATCATATTCTACCTGAATAGAAGATGCATTTTGATAAGATGATGAACTAACAACGTTTACACCGCTTAAATTTTGGAGTTGCTCTTCCATTGGTTTTGAAATTTTATCAGCTACTTCTTCTGGTGTAGCACCAGGATAAACCGTAGTTACTGTTACAATAGGCGTTGTAATATCAGGGATTGTTTCTAACTTCATATTCATCCCAGAATAAATGCCTGCAATGGTAACAATAATGGTTAGTAGCCAAACCGCGAACTTATTTTTTAACGAGAAATTAATGAGTTTGTTCATGTTTGCGCTCCCTTTTTATTGTATTGACCAACTGGTCAGTCTAATACATAATATAACTGACTGGTCGGTCAGTAGTCAATGAAAAGAGATGGTATAATGAAGTTAAACTGTAAGGGGGGAGATTTTTTACTATTCCTTACTGAATCATTAGCTTTTATTAATTGAGCTTCTATATAGATAATAGGCCTCAAAATAATTTTTTTGTCCCGTTAAATTTTTGGGTAGGGGTCTTGCTACTTGCTAATATAAGATTAAATTGAATTTAAATTTACATAAGATGCGAAATTAAGTTTAGGAGAGAAGATATGAAAGAAAAAGAGCGCTTAATTATAGAGATGGCTATGAAGTTATTTGCGACTAAGGGTGTAAATGCAACATCAGTACAAGAGATCGTCACAGCTTGTGGTATATCAAAAGGGGCTTTTTATTTGTATTTTAAATCGAAAGATGAGCTTTTATTAGCAACACTTCGATATTATTATGACAAAATCCAAAAGAAAATGTTGGATATTGAAAAAGAGTCGTTATTACCACGTGAAAAATTTGAAAAACAATTATATTTTCAGTTTACTGATGTGCAAAAACATAAAGAATTTATTATTATGCATGCAAGAGAAAATGCGATTCCATTTAATAAAGAAGTAGAAGAGTTTATGGTGCGGATGAAGTTAGAATCTCATGCATTTTATCGGAATAGTTTATTGTCTATTTATGGTGACAGGGTTATGCCATATTTATTGGATTTAGTAATTATAGTGGAAGGGATATGTCGTGGATATTTAGAACTAATTATTTTACAAACACTAGAAATTGATTTGTCCTATGTATCGACGTTTATTTTAAAAAGGGTAGATCATTTAGTAGATGGACTCATAGAATCTTTGGAAGAACCCGTTTTACATGAAGAAAGGCTTGGAGAGTTTTTTTGTAAATCAGAGCTTATTAAGGAACAAGTGAAAGAACATTTTTTAAAAGAAATCATTGTGTTTAAGCGTACATTAGCGGATCAATTAGAAGATGATGAATTGCTTGTTACGCTAGATGTTTTGGAGGCTGAAATGCGGTTGCCAAATCCAAGGGTTCCAGTCATTAGAGGGATGTTAGCTAATTTAAAAAGTTACGACGAACTAACAGATTTTAGATTAAGGTTGACTGAGTATTACAATGTACGAAATTAAAATAGGAATAAATTTCTAAGATAAAAAGGGCACCATTTGTGATGGGCCCTTTTTATTATTTAGGTCTTTCATCTGAATTTATTAGTTTAGAAGTATCGAAATTCTTTATTTCATTAGAGAAATCAGTTAGCCTTTGGTCATAATCTTTTTTATTAGTAATAGGCTCAATTGTCGCTAATTGTTTTACAATCCAATCATTTATATATCTGTAATAGTGCGTTTGATCGGACATATAATTAGAAAGATTATATGTAACTTCTTTTTGATCTTGGAAATCATAGAGTTTTACATTTTTTAGTTCTTTTAATTTATTGTATACTTCTTTTTTAAATAACATATTTTCTTCTGTATGCTTTGGATCGTTTTTATCCATAACTACGTGATATGTTACTGGATACGGCGCATAGAAAAATGTAAACTGTACTTCCGGGTTTTGTTTTACAAGTTCAATAATATTAGAATCAAAAGATTTAAGCATTTGTTCATGATACCAACCCTCACTGGTTGGTTGAGGAGGTGTTCCATCGACAACCTTTTTAGCTATATCTACTGAGAATTTTGGCTCGTCATCTCCAAATTTATAAAGCCAATGAGGATCCTGTGGAAGTTTTGTTGGATCTAATTTTAATTTCATGTTCTGTAATGCTGTTTTTCGAGAATATGGGCTAAGGAAATATTGGATATCATTCAATTTATTTGTATCATACATGTAAGTTGGGAACGGTGAAGTTCCTTCTGATACCCATTCAGGTTTTCCAGAGAATGAATATAAATTAAGCTCCCAAATAATAGTTTTAACAGTTTTTGAATGCGTAGCTAACTGAGCTGTCATATTTTGCTCCCTGGCTGTTGAACCTGGAAGAGAGCCGTTAAAGCTTGTAGTATGGAGTAATTTATCAGCATCAGGTTCAAGGAAATTTCTGCCCATAGAAGTTCCTACAAATAAAGTATCATAATCCATATTTTTAACAAGTCCAGGCATTTGATAGCGTTCAGTAGCATAAAAATAATCGTTTTTCTTAAATTTATATACGTATAATGGATCAAGCTTATAGACAATAGAGCAAACTATTCCAGACAAAATGAATAGGAATATAATAAACCAACATATAAAACGCTTATACATATTTTTCACCTACGGTTATTAGAAATTAAAGTATAAGAATGAACTTACACGATTTAAATACATTAAAGACAGTATAAACATGCTAGCTAATGCAAGAGCATAAATCGGTTTGGGACGAAAAGATTCTAATTTTTCTATAGAATTCTTCGTAAATAATACAATAGCCATTCCAATTGCCAGGTATAAGATAGTTTGGAAGTTAAATTGACTACCAGTTACTTGGAATGGGAATAAATTAGCGATTGAATAAATTAAATTATCCAATGTAGAAACACCGGTTAATGTTTCTGGACGGAACTGGATAAGTGCTGTTTGGATGTGCAAGTAATTTACATTGAACATGCGATTTAACATGGTTAATGCATCTGCTACTGAAGTTGCTCTGAAAAATACCCAAGTTACATGTACAAATCCCATTGTTAAAATCCATGCAAACACTTTAGGCATTTTTCCACCTAAGTTTTTAAATAATCGATGTATTACAATGGCCAATCCATGTAACACACCCCAAATAACAAATGTCCATCCAGCGCCATGCCAAATCCCACTAATAAGGAAGATTGTAAATAAATTTACATAAGTTCGAACTTGTCCCTTACGACTGCCACCTAATGGAATATATACATATTGAGTGAAAAATCGCCCTAGTGTCATATGCCAACGTCTCCAAAAATCTTGAATACTTAAAGATTTATAAGGAGAGAAGAAGTTAATTGGTAATGTAATATTGAATAATAGCGCGGCACCTATTGCCATATCACAATATCCACTAAAATCAAAATACAGCTGTAATGTATATGCAAGCGATGAAATCCATGCATCAGTCGTAGATAGTTGATTTACATTGCTAAAGCCAAAATCGGCCCATTGTGCTAGTGAGTCAGCAATTACTACTTTTTTAGTAAGGCCGATCCCGAATATATAAAGTCCTTTTGCAATATTTTCAACATTAGGTCTTCTCTTAGACTCATCCTGGAATTGAGGAAGAACCTTACTATGATGAACAATTGGTCCTGCAATAAGTTGCGGGAAAAACGTTACGAATAAGCAAAAATCAATAAAGTTAAAATTTGTTAATTCTCTCTTATAACAATCTACTAAAAACCCTATTTTTTGGAAGGTGATAAAACTAATCCCTAAAGGCAATAACAACTTTAATAAAGGTATATCAGTTCCAAATATAGTATTTATATTGCCTAAGAAGAAATCGGAATATTTGAAATATACTAGTAATGAAATGTTAAACAATAAACCAACTGTCAATAATATTTTTCGAGTTTTTTCATTCGTTTTTTGTATGATTTGTTGGCCTATAAAGGCGTTTGTAAATAATGAAACTCCTATTAGTAATAGATATTTCACTTCAAAATATGCATAGAAATAGAGGGACATGCCCACTAAGAAACATTTCGCAATATTTTGATTGAATTTTTGCAATATAAAATATCCAATTACTGCTACAGGTAAGAAATAAAGCATGAATTCATAAGAATTAAAAAGCATACTATTGCCTCCGGCATAAATAAAATCTTGTTTCTATAAAAAGCGTGACAACAGAATAAGGTGTCGTCACGCAAAGTATATTATATCATAAAAATATGGCTAATTATCCCATAGATATTAATTTTTGTTTTGTGACCATTCTTCAACATTCCAAGTTTTTGTAATCCAGCCTTCATAAAATTCTGGTTCGTGACATACAAGAAGGATTGTCCCTTTATATGCCTTCAGAGCTTTTTGAAGTTCTTCCTTTGCTGTAACATCAAGATGGTTTGTTGGCTCATCAAATAGGATCCAGTTACTTTCTTCACCCATTAGCTTACATAAACGAACTTTTGCTTGTTCGCCACCACTTAATTGATTTAGCGGGCGAGAGATATGCTCATTTTTTAATCCGCATTTCGCTAACATTGCACGAACTTGATGTTGGTCCATGCTAGGGAATGTGTTCCAAACGTCATCAATTGGTGTTATATTATCAGCTTTTACTTCTTGCTCGAAGTATGCAGGCTCTAAGAAGTCACCAAGACTTGTTTTACCGCTTAAAGGTTTAATTTTTCCTAAAATCGTTTTTAGTAATGTTGATTTACCAACACCATTACAACCAACGATGGCAATTTTTTCACCGCGTTCAATTGTCATTGTTAGCTTTGGTAGTAATGGATGTGTATATCCGATTTCTACATCTTCGCCTTCAAAGACGAAACGGCTACTTGCACGACACTCTTTAAATGAGAATTCTGGCTTAATTGCTGTTTCCGGGCGATCAATACGCTCCATGCGATCAAGTTGTTTTTGACGACTTTTTGCACGACCTGTCGTTGAATAACGAGCTTTGTTCTTTGCAATAAAGTCTTCCTGCTTTTTAATAAACTCTTTCTGTTTTTCATAAGCATTTATATGTTGATTTTTATTAATTTCGGCTAACTCTAGGAATTTTTCGTATGTCGCTGTATAGCGCGTCATTTTTGTAAATTCCAGATGGAAAATAACATCAACGCATTTGTTCATAAATTCCGTATCATGAGAAATTAATAAGAATGCATGTGGATATTCTTTTAAATAATTCGTTAACCAATGAATATGTTCAACGTCTAAATAGTTAGTAGGCTCATCGAGTAATAACACTTCTGGTTGCTCAAGTAATAGCTTTGCAAGTAATACTTTTGTACGTTGTCCACCACTTAGTGCTGAAACATCACGATCTAAACCGATTGCATCAATTCCAAGACCTCTTGCTGCCTCTTCGATTTTCATATCTAGTAAATAGAAACCACCTGCTTCGAGAGCATCTTGGATTTCTGCCATCTGCTCAAGAAGGTCCTCTAATTCTTCCGGTGTTGCCGTTCCCATTTTTTCTGCAACTTCATTTAAAGCTTTTTCTTTTTCAAATAAAGGTAAAAACGCGTCAGCTAATACATCACGAATTGTGCGACCAGGTGTTAAAATTGTATGTTGGTCTAAGTAACTGTAATTTGTACCAGGTGTCCATTCTACACGGCCTTCATCATGGATAAGTTGACCAGTAATAATATTCATAAAGGTTGATTTACCAACACCGTTTGCACCGACTAATCCGACATGTTCTCCTGCTAGTAAACGCATGGATACATCTTTAAATAATGTGCGATCGCCAAATGTATGGCCTAGTTTTTCTACTGTTAATAAGCTCATAGTATCCTCCGTCCAACTTGAAATAGTACCTTGAATCATGATACTAAATTATTGCGTATAATGCTATCCTTTCAAAATGTATCTTTTTGTAAGAAACTCATTGTATTTTTTGGGGAAAAGGTTATAATATTAATTGAACAGTGGTTAATTAAATTGTGAGGTATGAAAAATGTCGCCAAGAAGGGCAGTTAAACAAGAATTAACGAGAGAAATGATTATGAATGTAGCAAGAGACTTATTTATAAAATTAGGTTATCAGCATACTTCAATGCGTAAAATTGCAACAGAACTAGGATATAGCCATGGTGCCATCTATTATCATTTTAAAAATAAAGCAGAGCTTTTCTATGCGATGGTAGAGCAAGATTTTCAATTGCTGAATCAAAAATTAGATGAGATTAATGATCAAAATTTACCACAAGAGGAACAATTGAAAGCTGTTTTATTTGGTTTTATTGAATTTGGTTTGCAAAATCAAAGTCATTATGAAATCATGTTTTTAATTAGAGATGATGAGTTAAAAGAATGTTTAGCAGATGGCCCAAATGTTAGTTATGAAAAGTTTGCTACTGTTGTATCTTCTTTGTGTAATGAGAAGGTAAATGTAATGACAATATGGTCTGTTTTTCTATCATTACATGGGTTTGTGGCACACTATTGTGGGAATGGTCAAACATTTGAAGAAGTAAAAGGATTAGCTAAAGTACACGTGGAGTTTATTTCAAAATCACTTCTTATGTAAGTGATTTTCTTTTTAATATTAATTGAACATCGGTTAATTAATTTAGGGGGGATATATAATGAAAAAAGCTTTAGTGCTAGGAGCATCTGGATCAATGGGGTATGCAATTGTAAAAGAATTATGTAGCAGAGGAATTCATGTAGTGGCCTTTGCGAGGAATAAAGAGAAATTAGAGATATTATTTTCTGGAGAAGAAAATGTGAAAGTTGTAGCGGGAGATGTATTTATACAGGAGGATATAATGGAAGCTGCGAAAGGCGTTGATATTATATTTCATGCTGTAAACATTCCATATTCAGATTGGGAGAAGAAGCAACCAAAATTATTAAAAAATATATTAGAAGTAGCAAGGTATTACGACAGTAAGTTAGGGATAGTTGATAATATTTATGCGTATGGGAGGCAAGGGGAAGAACCTGTAGTGGAAGAAGTTAAAAAGGCACCACATACGAAGAAAGGGAAAATTCGGTTACAATTAGAGATGATGGCAAAACAGGCTCGTGTACAAATGTTTATTGCACATTTTCCTGATTTTTATGGTCCAAATGCAGAAAGTACACTTGTTCATCATACTTTAAATGGGGTACTTGCAAATAAGTTATCAAGCTTTGTTGGAGATAAAAAGATTGCTCGTGAATATATTTTCACACCAGATGGTGCAAAAGCAATGATTGAATTAGCCTTACGTGATGAGGCCTATGGACAAAATTGGAACATACCAGGTTATGGTGTCATTACAGGTGAAGAGATGATTCAACATATACAAGAATTAACGGGATATACAAAACCAGTAATTACAGTAAAAAAAGGTATGATAAATTTAATTGGACTATTTGATAAGCAGATGAAAGAATTCGTGGAAATGCTATATTTGATAGAAAATCCTGTTGTATTAAGCGGAGAGAAATATGAGAGGTATATTGGAGTTGTGCCTAGAACTTCCTATTATGAAGGATTAAAGAGAACGATTGTGCACATAAAAGAAAATTGTATATAAGTAAAAAAAGACAAGTTCATCTTCACAATTTGGAAGAGAAACTTGTCTTTTATACTGTTTATCTACCTAGCTTTTTATTTACAAATCCTAAAATTAACCCGCGTATTTGTGGATCAATTGCAAGGCCAATAATACCGTATAATATACCAGTAAGTGTTAGAGCTACCAATGGTGGTAAGTTAATTAATACTGTGCGGTATATCGCGTAACTGATTATAAATGCTAGTGTATTGAATATTATTCCTTTGAATAGTAATGTAAAGCCTTTACGAACGAATAAAGTAAATCCAATTAATAATGTAATCTCGGTAATGATAGCAGCCACAGCAGCGCCCATCATTCCAAATTGGCTACCTAATGCGATGTAACTTATAATGGCAACAGCTAATCCAATCCCCATCGTTGTCGCACGCTTCCACTGTTGACCAATTGTTGTTAAATTATCAGCAAGTGGATAGTTGATGGATTGTAAAATGACCATAAAGGCTAAAATTGCAAGAGCATCACCAGCTGGTGCATATTCTTCACCTAATAAAGTAACAATCCAAAAGCTTGGATCAGCGATAAATGGAATGGAGATTCCCATTCCTAAGAAAGACATAAGTTTTAATTCGAACTGAGATAGTTTTCTATGTTCATCAATATTCTTTTCATTTCCAAAAGCAAATAATTTTGGATAAAAGGCTGCTGCAATTACGCCGGGTATTTGATAAAGTACAGCAGGTATTTTGGAAGCAGCGCCAAAGAATCCAACTTGCTCATATGTTGAGACTTTTTCTAATATAATAGGCCCTAACTGTGGTAAGAGCATAATGATAATGCCATTGATTGTGAAAATGAGCAATTGATCTAAAATGCCTTTATCCCAGCCCTTATGAACTGTTGTATGGCGAATTACCATTATAAAGGCGATGAGTCCTGTTACGAGACTGGATATCCCGTACATGGCAGCGACCATCATAAGTGACCATTTAAAGGACATTCCTAGTAGAAGAGCAGCTGCGGCTGTTACACCTTGTATTACAGAAATAATCGCTGTAAATTGCATGCGTTCTGTTACTTGGAAGTAAGCCATCCCAACACCTTGTAAAGTGGCTCCAAACATTGTCGGCAGTACAACCCAATATACCATCGCACGTAAGTAAGCATCAGGATAGAAGAACTGAGCGAAAATAGCGAAGAGCACAGAAATTACGATAGCTAATACTAAACGAATACGTAAATAACTACTAATTAGTACGCTAATGTTAGCGTTGCTTCTCGTTCCTTCACGCATAAATGTATGTGTCAAACCTGCATCTGTAAAATAACAAATAACAGCGGAAACTGCTAAAGCAGTTGTAAACATCCCATACTCCTTTGGTGAAACATATCTTGCAAAGAAAATGGTCGCAATAGCAAGTACAAATCGAACAGTAATATTTCCTACAAATAGGTAGGAGGCGTTTTTAAGGATTTTATTTGTTTTCATGGAACAAGACCTTTCTATTTTTCAGGACGCACTTCGTCCTATTTGTAAATTTGCTTTGTTTACGGAAAGTATGTTTAAAAGCGTATTCTTTATTTAAGAAAACATAAACTTTATTCGTACAAACCAAAGCATCGCGTATAGCTTTTTGCTTCGTTTTCCATTTTTCGGATAAATTTTGCGACAGTATTTATTTATATCGCCCTTGATTAATTGAACTTGTGATTTATCTAACTTAGAGCTTCCTTTAATGTATATACAAGCATTGTTAATGACTGTATAGGGGAATAGATAAGTTTCAAGGATTTCAATAAGTTCTGTAGAATCATTCACGATTAAGTCTTTTGATTTATTATGAACCCAATCTTTCATTCGATTAAATACTTCTAATTCTTTTGTTGTTTTTAATTCATAATCTTTATACTTTGAAGAAAGATTTCCTTCTGATAAGATTCGATAATATGTTAAATATTCATCTATATAGCATACATTTGTTACACTCATTAATTTAAATAGAAATTCTAAGTCTTCTCCCCAGCTACATCCTGGTGTGAAACGAATGTTATGATCCATCACGATAGATCTTTTGAAAATCCAAGTGCTCGTTTGAGCAACAACTTGATGTGTTAAGAAAGCTTTTGTCATATCACCTTTAATAAAGTTTGTCGTATGCTCAACTTTTTCCCCAGTCTCTTCGTAAAAGTTCATATAGCCACAATAACAAGCGTTCATGTTGTTTTTATGCATGCTTTCAATTTGTTTTTCTATTTTTGTTGGATGCCATAAATCATCACTATCAAGAAAAGCAACATATTCTCCACTAGCATTTTCAATTCCTGTATTACGAGCAACTGAAACGCCTTGATTTTCTTGTGGGACATATTTTAATTGTCCCGGATATTTCTGTTCAAGATTTTTTACAATAGAAGATGATTGATCTTTACTCCCGTCATCTACAATTACAATTTCAATATTTTTATATGTTTGATTTAGTATTGATTCCATCGTCTCTTCGATGTATTTTTCCGCATTATACAGCGGGATAACAACTGAAACGATTTGTTTTTTTTCCATCATATAATTATTATCTCCTCAAATTTTTTATGTTTTACACTTATATATAAGCCTTTTAAAAGGAAGATGATTACAAGAACATCTGTATAAGTTTACCGCATATAAACTTTGTAAATCAACTTTCTATTGTGGTACCTCGTATAATTTAGAAAGAAATAATTTGAAATGATAAAAGCTCCTGAATTTTTCAAGCAAAATTCAGGAGCTTTAATATATTAGTATTTAGTTAGGAAGTTATTCTTTATCTGTTATCTTTAATTTTTGTTTTAATAATGCATAATCTTGCGTTAATGTTACAAGTTGGTGGTGTAATTTGGAGATTTTTCTCGTCAGGTCAAAAATTAAGATAAAACAGAATAATAGTCCGAATAAGAATAAAATGGACGGAGGATATTCTACTTTTAATAGTTTTCCAATCCAATTTATAATTTTATCCGTAGAACTTAAAATAGCCATTGCAATACAAACGAAAATCCATAAAATGGCATATTTTGTTTCTAAATTCCCACGACGAATGGAATTTAGAATTGAGAAGAATAGTAATAAAATAAAGATGAATGAAAAGGTAATTATATGCATTCATTATCAACCTTTCACAATTTTTTGCATCAATATAGCAAGACTTACCTTAACCATGTAATATGCAGATTTAAGGGGAGTGATGGAAGATTGTCCACCTTGTCGCTCTTGCATATTTACAGATATTTCATTAATGCGAAGTTTTTTCTTTTTTAAATGAATAAGGACTTCTGGTTCTGGATAATCTTTTGGATAATTGTGTGCAAAAATCTTGATTACTTCTCGATTGATAGCACGATATCCAGAAGTTGGATCCATAAATGTTTGTTTTGTTAGTACTTTCAATAGAGCGGTAAAATAAAAAATACCGATTCTTCGGGAAATACTACCTTTATATGCTGTTTTTTCTGTAAAACGTGAACCCAGCACCATATCGCATTGATCATCGGCAATTGGCTTTATAATTTTGTATAAATCATCAGGATTATGTTGTCCATCAGCATCGAACTGAATCGCAATATCATATCCGTTCTCATAAGCGTATTTATATCCAGTTTGTACAGCTGAACCGATACCTAGATTATATGGTAAATTAACAAGATGAACAGGGAAATCTTTTACGATTTGAGCTGTTTTATCTTTTGATCCATCATTAATAACGCAAATGCTTAATGCTGTAAAATGCTGTTTTAGTTCTAATAATCTTGTTAATGTATCTGCAATTGCTTCTTCCTCGTTATACGCTGGAATAATAATTAACGTTTTTGGTATTGAAATTGGTACCTCAATAGACATTACCGCACCATCCCTTATATACTTAATTATATTATGGTTATTTTTAAACGAACATTATTTAATATACCATTAATAGTATAACAAAATAAAGGAAAAGCTGATGGGTGATTTTAGGGAATAGGCATCGAATAAAAATGCTAAGGCAACACTTTATTATAATAAAAAATACATGCAAGGAAGAAAAAACCTGTGCATGTATAAGATAAAATCCTAATGTTACATATTCCAAGGCTTACTTAAAGTTAATACTTCAGCCATTTCTTTACTTTTCAAACGCCCTTTTTTTCTATTTTCTGCACGCTCTGAACCAGTTGTATGTAGCCAATGTTCTTCCTCTGTTTCAGGAATTACTTGTGGTACAGATGAAGGTTTTCCGTCTTTTAATGCAACAAATGTAATGAAACACGTTGCGGCCATTCTACGCTCGCCTGCTAGTAGATCCTCCGCAATTACTTTTACGAAAACTTCCATTGAAGATTTTCCTGTATAACATACGAATGCTTCATAACAAACAGAATCTGCTTGGTGAATTGGAGTTAAAAAATCAACGGAATCGATAGATGCTGTTACGCAATGTTTGCGGCTATGTCTTGCAGCTGCAATTGAAGCGATACTATCAATTTCTGCTAATAATTTCCCCCCGAAAAGTGTTTGGTGATTATTTAAATCGTTAGGAAAAACACGTGTTGTTTTAATTGCTTTTGATTCTCGCATGAATTTCTTTTCCATATATTCAGCCCCTATTTTCTGTTTTCAATCAGAGTGACATGTGTAAGTGGAGTACTCATATTAGATATTTAATGAAGTAAAGTGTTCCAAAAGAGGATTATCCCGCTATTTGCGGGCTAATAGTCAGTGGAGGATGAACAAAACCCCCGCGGATTAAAGTTTCACTTTATTGAAATTTCTGTATTTGTATTCATGTAACTGAAAGAAAATTTATCGTATATAAAATGTAGTGTAAAAGAGGATTCGCTTACATTGCAAGTGAAAAAGTAATGACTATGTATTTGTCATAGAAATTCCCTATTAACCTTGTGCCTATTCATGATAGAATCGTTTTGTTATGAATGGAAATAGAGGTGCAATGGACATATGAATCATATACAAACAAATTTTTCATCTTTTTTCAGTAAAATAATGATTGGTGCGATGCTCGCATTTTTTGTTTATAGTTGTTGGTCGGCTTTTGAAGCAAGTAAGCAATTTTTTGAGGGAAGTACAACAAGTATAACAATCGTATTAGTGATTTTTGTTATTCTTATTTTGTTAGTAGCATCAATTTTGCAATATCGTTTTACAGATAAACAGTTTCTTATTTTTCTTATAAGCATATCTATAGTTGTAAGGTTTATCACAGTTCTATTTGTAGATGCTCCCATGATAGGTGATATGAAAGCTATGTATGAGTCTGCAAAGCAGATTGCAATTGGTAATAATATAGAGAATGTAGCACAGTTACCTTTTATTATTTATGAATCGATCATCATCCGTATATTTGGTGATACGGTATTCGCTTTACAACTATTTAATATTTTATTTTGTACAGGAACTGCATTTTTCATTTATCGCATTGCTTCAATGGTCTTTGGGGAAGAGTGTGGTCGTATTGCGTCAATGTTTTACGCTTTATATATTCCAAATATATTTATGAGTTCTGTATTAACGGCAGAATCACTCGCAATATTTTTATTTTATTGTGCTTGTTACATACTTTTATATAAAGGATTAGATCATCCTTATATGTGGGTAATTTCAGCCGTTTTATTTGCGCTCAGCAATATGATTTTACCGATGGGGTTATTTTTACCTATTTTTATAGCTGTATATGTGCTGTTAATTGAATTATTTCAATCAGCAACGAAACAAAAATTACTATTAAAAATGATAGGAATACTTATTCTGTTTTATAGTACTCATTTTGGTGTGAGCTATGGTATTAAGATGATGGGAATGTCACAGTATACAATTTCTAATCAGACTTATGTTCAATCTGTTTTAATTGGAAAAAGTCAAAATGAAGAAAAAACATCCAAAAATCAAAGTGTAAAAGAACACATTGATCAAGAGTTAAAAGAAATGGAAGTAGAAAGATTTAAACTGTTAAAACCAGTTATTAACCAGTTTTCAGATGAGGGAATAAATTCTATTATTTTTAAATGTGAAAAGCTTATATATATAGTGGTGACATTATTCATGGCCATAGCTTTATTACATTTTCTAATTAAGAAACAGCAAAATGAAGGATATATGTTGTTTGTATTATTAATTACCGGATATGTATCGTTAAGGCTCTTTCGAGTTGATATGGCATATTATAATATTATTATGCCAGCTTTGTTTATTTTACAAAGCTTTGGTGTTTATATGAGTTATTTTTATTGCCAAAAAATCTTTTTCAGAAAATAAAAGAACCCATTTTGGGTTCTTTTTTTGTAGATGGGTGATAAGGATGAATACAAAGTGGAGATGAAGAATCTCCACTTTGTATCGATTTGCCTATCGGTTTAGTTCTAGTTGTAAATTATCCGCTGTTAAGGCCATTTTCGAGGAATCGTCTTGAATACTCTTCATTACTTGTGAAATAGTTTCTAATTCATTTTCAATTTTTTTGTTTTGTTCTTTAGAGTTAGACATATCTTTTACGATTTCTTGGAAATATTGATCTGTCGCATGCATACTATCTGTCCCTTCAGATACGAGAGAGCTTATTTGTTCCACGGAAGAAGAGACGTGTATAATTTGTTCATTCGTTTTTCCAACGAGTTTTGTAACGTTGAAAATGGATTCTTTCGTTTGCTCTGATAACTTTCGGATTTCGCCCGCCACGACTGAAAAACCTTTACCAAATTCGCCAGCACGTGCAGACTCAATAGCAGCATTTAATGCTAGTAAATTTGTTTGCTCGGCGATTGATTTTACAATATCAATGATTTCGTTAATTTTGTTAGAAATATCAAGAAGTTCACGAGTATCAGTAATAATAGTTTCCATATTCGTTTGAATACTTTCCATTCGTTTGTTTTGCAGATTTAATTGTTCTTTTCCTTTGTTGGCCTTTTCTTCTGATGTCGTAGCTAATGATGTACCTGTTTTTGCAATTCCTACGATACTTTCTGATTTAGATGTTAACTGTTGAATAGAAGAGCTTGTTTTTTCAGATACTGCCGCTAGTTCTGTTGCAATATGTGTAATCGTCATAGCGGTCAGTTCTTTTTCTTTTTCATGTTCTTTTTGAATTCTTTCATATTCGGATTCATAAGCTGCAATAACAAGTTCTTGTTCTAATGTGAATAATTTATTTATTACATTTATAGAATATGAAAAGTCGTCTAGCGTTGAAATTTTCGTTTGCAAAATCTTCATGACGGAGCGGAATAACTCTTGATACGCAGCAGTATACCATTTTCTATGTAAACCAATTTGTACGTGCCTTTTTGCGATTCTAACACGTTGTTCAATAAAATCTTCATTCATATTTCCGCTGAACAATTCTTTAATATGTGTCTTTAAAGTTTGTTTTAATTTTGGAATAGAGCTGTAGCGTTCAATAACAGCAATTAAATTAGGTTGTTTTGTGATGTTGGTGTAGAATTTTTCTGTTATCCAATCTATTTCTTCATAAATAAATGGCTGTAATACTTTTACAATTTGTAAATCTTCCTTTGAAATATGTAGCATATCCATTTGAGTTTTTAGTTCAGAATTAGCAGGCACGTTAAATATGATTTGTTGGCCTTCGCTTAATTCGATTATACTGGTGTTTGTTTTATTTTTTT
>NZ_JBALMG010000019.1:0-207 GCF_036963225.1 Bacillus sp. JJ783
AAAAGGAAATATCTATTGCATGTTATTAACTTAAGTTATGTTCTTTTAAAGCATATTATAAATATACATAGTGAGAAATGAAACAATAATTATTCAAATGAAAAACCCCCTGAATTTTTAAAGCGATCCAGGGGATTGTTTACCGATGATTCTCTATATTTCATACCGATCACAAACTTTTTTAGGATAATGGTATGTCCAAGTTTA